>DATMUQ010000302.1:0-4741 GCA_035563795.1 Terriglobales bacterium
AGCGCGCCTCCGGGGGCTTTGAATTTATGGGTAGGTGGGGTCCGCGATGCGAACGGACTGTTCGGACCGAGGAGCGCGTTAGCGATCCGAGCGTCAACGCGAAGGCATAGCCGAAGCGGTAAATCTGGCCCCCGCAACCAATGAAAAAGCCCCGTTCAGAAGAGCGGGGCTTTTCCTATTGGATGTGGAACGCATCTTATGCCGTCATCATTTCCCGCCATCAACGCTGAGTACCTGGCCGGAAATCCAGTTGGCTTCTTCTGATGCGAAGAAGAGCACGGCATTGGCGATATCCTCCGGCTGACCCAGACGTTTCAAGGCGATGTTCTGCACGAGCCTTTCCTGGCCGGCAGCGCCCATCGCCTCCCATTGCCGCTCGGTTGCCGGATTGGAGCGGATGAAGCCGGGTGCCACATTGTTGACGGTGATGTTCCAGGGGCCGAGTTCATGCGCCAGCTGTCGCGTGAGGCCGATCTGGCCCGCTTTGGCGCTGGCATAAGCCTGGATGCCGGTGAGGCTGATGCCAAGCCCGGCACCGCTGGAGATATTGACGATGCGTCCCCAGCGCCGCGCTTTCATGCCGGGCGCCACGGCTTGTGCCATCAGGAAGACAGCGGTCATGTTGACATCGACCACGTCATGCCAATCCTGCGGCGTGATCTGCTCGATCGGCCGGCCGCTCTGCCCGCGGACACCGCCGGCATTGTTGACGAGGATATCAACCCTGTCGCCGATCTCGGCGGCCAGATCTTTGACGGCTGCCGGATCGGTGACGTCAAGCACGCAGCTTTCGCATCCATTGCCGGCGATCCGCGCCGTCTCGGCGACTTCCGCAGCGATGATGTCGCAGGCGATGACCTTAGCGCCTTGATGAGCAAAGGCGATCGCGATCGCCCGGCCGAAACCATGTGCCGCGCCGGTGACGAGAACCTGCCGGCCGGCGAAACGGCCGCTCATGCCTGCACCAAGGCGGGCGCTGCCTGGGCCAGTTCGTCCAGTCCAGCGAGGTCGAGGCTGCGCTTGCCGTCTTCGGTGCGGTGGATGAGGTCGATCAGTTTCGCGGTGAGCGGCGTCGCGATCCCGTGCTGCCGGCCGATCTCGACGATCGGGCCAAGCTGCGCATCCACTTCCGTCTTGCGCTTGCGGATGGCGAGGTCGCGCCAGATCCCCGAATGTGTCTTCGCGGATTTCCGGTTGTGGACGACCATCTCATCGAAGGAGCGCGCCGTTTCCGTGGGTGCCGCTTCAGGCAGGAAGGCGCCCGGTTTGAAGCCGTCGAAGGTCTCCAGCCGAATGCCTTCCGCGGCAGCGAGACGGCCAACCTCATGCGCGAGGGCGGTGAGGACGGGCCGGTAGCGCGTCAAGGCGAGGACATCGGCGATGCTGTCATTGGTGACGGCGGTGGCGAAGAGCAAGGCGCCATAGATCAGCTTCGACCACAGATAGCCGAAGATGTTGTCGGTGAGGATCGCCTTGTCGTCGAAGCGCAGCAGCTGGCGATGCAAGGTCGTCACGCGCTCGCGGCGACTTCCGTCAAGCTCGCCGACCACAACGGCGGCGCGACCGCCATAGAGAACGACACCGGGTTCCAGATAATCGGCACCGAAATTGACGAAGGCGCCGACAGTGCGTTCACTCCCGATGGCGGCCGCGATCACCCGTTCGTTGAGACCGTTCTGGAAAGAGACGACAAAACCGTCCGCGGCCAGATGCGGTGCCAGTGTGGCGAGCGCCGCCTCGGTGTGATGTGCCTTCACGGCGAGGAAGATGCGCCGATAGGTGCCGGTGACATCGGCCGGCACGAAGGCCCGCGCCTTCACCGCATGCGGTGCGATCGGGCCAGTGATCGTCAGCCCGCGTTCATTGATCGCCGCGACATGGGCCGCATCCTGGTCGACAAAGATCACATCCTCGCCGTCGCGAATGAAGGCAGCGCCGATGGTGCCGCCGATGGCACCGGCACCCCAGACCAGGGTCGTCCCGGTCGATGCATTGTCACTCATGACCAGTTGGTTTCCAGGAGTTCGCGGGTCTCGGTCACGGCAACGTCCCAGAGTGCGGCCATCTCCGCGTCGCTGCGCTCGTAATAGCCGCCGAAATTGCCGTCGCCGAGGAAATCACGCAAGGCGGTCGGGCCGTAGAGACGCAGCTTGGTGAAGTCGATCATCGGCTTCTGCTGCGTCGGCTGGTCGACCCCGGCAATCCGCGTCCAGGGGAAGTTCTCCATCCAGGAGGCATGGGAGGCGATCGGATCGATCTCCTTCACCTTGGCCCAGGTCTTCGGCGCGTTCCACCAATTGTGGAACTTGATCGTCATCTCCTCATTGACCGATTGCCATTCGCCGGCAGCACTCTGTGCCGGCTGGTTGCCGCCATGGCCGTTGACGATGAGGATGCGACGGAAGCCCTGGCGCTTCAGGTTATCGAGGATGTCATGCATGATCCGGGCATGGGTCTCGACTTTCAGGCTGATGGTGCCGGGATAGGCGGTGAAATAGGGCGTGATGCCATAGGGCAAGGCCGGGAAGACCGGCACGCCCAGGGGCTCGGCGGCATCGGCGGAGACTTTCTCCGACAGGATGGAATCCACCGACAGGCTGAGAAAGGCATGTTGCTCGGTGCTGCCGATCGGCAGGACCGCCCGGTCGTCCTTCTTCAGATAGTCCTCGACCTGCTGCCAATGCATGTTGCTGATTTTCATGATGCCTCATCCAGGCTGGCGGTCGCCGCATCAGACGGCGACAGGAGCGGTCCCACCACGCGATGCACATCGGCGGGATCCGGGGTGTGACGGTATTCGAAAGCAAGCGTGCCGGTCGGCAGACGATCGACCAGGTCTTCGGCGCCGGTGGCATAGACGAGGACGTCGCAACGCCGCAGCAGCGCATCGAGATCTGGTGAATTGAGCAGGGTCACGAAGATTGCCGGCACATGCGGCGCAAAACGCTGTACCGCCGACTTCATCAGCGGTGTGAATTCCGGGAAAATCGAGACCACGGCGACCTTGGCCATGGGATCGAGCGAGGCCAGTGCACGGCGCGTCGCTTCCGACGGAATGAAGCTGATGGCGGCAACAACCGAGCCCGGCAGCAATTTCACCACTTCGTGTCGGCGGTGGGCGAAGGTCAGGACGATATCGGCCGCAGCGGCGCGCTGATGCGCAGCGGGATTGCGCGTGACGGCATCGATGGTGAGCGCCTCGATCGTGACGCCCGGTCCCAGGATATCGCTGACCGCCTGGGCATAGGCCGAGGTCGCCGCCTCGAAATTGCCGACCAAAGCGATGTGCTTGTGCTTGCCGCCGGAGAGGCGTTCCGCCATGCGCGCACCGATCAGCCCGACGAGATCGCTGGCGCGCAATCCCATGGCGAGGCCGTCATCGATCAGGCGGTCGATGCCGCGATGCAGCGCCGTCATATCGGCGCCGGTCCGTGGCATCGGCTGGCCGGCATCGGCGACGAAGGTGCCGGCCCCGAGGCGCGATTGCAGCAGGCCCTGGTCCTTGAGCTCGCGATAGACCTGGGCCACGGTCATCGGGGCGACGCCGAGCAATTCAGCCATCTCGCGCACCGACGGCAGCCGCTCCCCTGGCGCCAGTTCGCTGAAGCCGATACCGTATTCGATGAGACCCCGGAGCTGCGTACCCAAGGGCACGGGCAGATCTCGGTCTAATCGGAATTCCATCCCATCGTCCTCTGCTGGCTCGTCCTACCGTACTAGCGAAATAGTACGGCAACGGTAACACGGCCCCCTGGCGCGAGCAATATTCGTTACTATCACGAGAAATCCGCGCATTGACATGCCGCACCGCACAAGCTTACCGTGCTAGTCAACTAGAACACTAAACAATAACCAAAACACAAAGACAGGTCGGAGGTAGGGAGATGAGAGCGTCTTTTCGAAACGTGACGGCTGCTTTGCTTGTGGCTGCCGGCATTGTCGGTTCATTGCCCAGCGCGGCCGAGGCGGTCACGCGTGGCGGCACCTTGGTCTATGGGCGTTATGCGGACAGCCTGTTCCTTGAGCCGGTGCTCAATGACGCCAATGTCGATATCTGGATCCTGTCGAATATCTACGACACCCTGCTCTTGCCAACCGATGATGGCAAAAGCGTGCAGCCCGGTCTGGCGACAGCCTGGAAAGTGGCTGATGACGGCAAGAGCGTCACCCTGACCCTGCGCGACAACATCAAGTTCTCCGACGGCTCGCCGATCACGGCGGAAGATGTCCAGTGGTCGTTGAAGCGGGCGGCGACGCCGAATAACGGTATCTGGCAGTTCATGGTCGAATCGATCGATGACGTCGTGATCCAGGATCCGAAGACCGTTGTCCTCAAGCTGAAGCATACCGATCCGGCGATCCTGACGGCGCTGACGGTGTTCAATACCTCGATCCTGCCGAAGAAGCTGTTCGAGGCGGCGCCCGGTGCGACCGATGCCGACAGGGCGAAGGCCTTCGCCGAGCATCCGGTCGGTTCCGGCGCCTTCATCCTGCAATCCTGGCAGCGCAACTCCGAGATGAAACTGGTGCGCAATCCCTATTACTGGCGCCAGGGCGAGGACGGAAAGCCGCTGCCTTATCTCGACGGCATCACCTTCGAAGTGATCCCCGATGACGCCACGCGCCTGCTGAAACTGAAATCGGGCGAGCTCGACGGTGCCGAGTTCATTCCCTATTCGCGGGTCGAGGAATTGAAGGCGGATGCCAATCTCAACATGGTGCTCTTCCCCTCGACCCGGGT
>DATMUQ010000303.1:0-5659 GCA_035563795.1 Terriglobales bacterium
GACGTCATCATGTCGCAGCTCTTCGACAAGCCGGCGCGCCGCGAGGTCGTCGATTTCGTCGATTATATGAAGGCGAGCGAATCGATCCTGGTCGCCAAGGGCAATCCGGAGGGCATCAAGTCGCTGGAAGACCTGTCCGGCAAGAAGATCGCTGTCGAGAATGGCACCACCATCCAGGGCCTGATTGACGAGCAGAACAAGAAGTTCACGGCGGCCGGCAAGCCGGCGGCTCAGGTTATCGTCTATCCCAAGGACAGCGACGCCCTCCAGGCGCTGCAATTCAAGCAGGTGGATGCCTATGGCACCACGCTCGAGAGTGCGTCCTATTTCATCACCAAGGCGCCGGATGTCTTCGAGGTCTCCGGTGATCCCTTTGCCCAGATGACGGTGGGCGCTGCCTTCCGCAAGGAAGACACGGCACTCCGGGATGCCTTCGGGGCGGCGCTGGCCGCCATGCAGAAGGATGGCACGTATCTGGCCATTCTGAAGCAGTGGAAGCTCGAAGGCGATGCTTATCCCTGAGCGGATGTCCGGGAACCATCATGCATTTTGATTGGGCGTTCTTCTGGCGGTACCTGTTCGAACCCAGCAGCATTTATCTGCATGGGTTGTGGCTGACCCTCAGTATCAGTGTGATCTGCCAGCTGGCGGGTACCATCATTGGCCTATTTGCGGCTCTGGGACGACTCTCGTCGTTCCGGAGCCTGCAGATCATCGTCAGGTTCTATACCTGGGTGATGCGCGGGACACCGCTGCTGGTGCAGGTGGTGTTCATTTATACCGCTTTGGCGGCTGCCAATATCTTCCGTTTCAACGATATCGATCTCGGCTTCATGGTGCTGCCAGGAAATATCCAGGCCGGCATCATCGCCCTCAGCCTGAACGAGGGCGCCTATATGGCGGAGATCATCCGGGCCGCCATCACCTCGATCGATACCGGGCAGGTAGAGGCCTCGAAGTCGCTGGGGATGCGTTATCATCTCTTCATGCGGCGCATCATCTTGCCGCAGGCGGCACGCTTTGTCATTCCGCCGCTCGGCAATGAATTCAATTCAATGCTGAAGAATACGACCTTGCTGAGTGTCATCGGCGTGCCGGAGTTGCTGCTGGCAACCCAGATGGTCACCTCGGCCACTTTCAAGGTGTTTGAACTTTATACCGTGGTGGCGCTTTACTACCTGTCGCTGACCACCCTTTGGGGGCTGATCCAGCGGCGCATCGAGCTGGGTTTCAGCGAGCCGCATCTACGGCCACAAATATCCGAGCAGCCCGGTGGTTGGCGCCGGCTGTTCTCGGCGGTACGGTGAGGTCGAGGCCATGAATGTCGCCACGCATGAGAGGTTTTCGGTGCACGCGGATCCCACGATATCCAACGAGATCATCGTCGAGGCCGTCGATGTGGAGAAATCCTTTGGCCAGATGAAAGTGCTGAAGGGGGTCAGCCTGACGGTCAAGCGCCAGGAGGTGGTGGTGATCGTCGGCGCTTCGGGTTCCGGCAAGACCACCTTCATCCGCTGCATCAATCACCTGGAGAAGATCCAGGGCGGCCGCATCCTGGTGAACGGCCATCTGATCGGCTATCGTGATGTCCGGGGCCGCCTGGTCGAAGACCGGGAACGCAACATCGCCCGCCAGCGCCAGGAAATCGGCATGGTGTTCCAGCGCTTCAATCTCTTTCCCCATAAGACCGCACTGGAAAACATCATCGAAGCGCCGATCCATGTCCGCAAGGTGAAGCCGGCGGAAGCGATTGAGACCGCCCGCAGCCTGCTGGACCGGGTCGGCCTCGCGGAAAAGGCCGGTTCTTATCCTGCCCAGCTTTCCGGTGGCCAGCAGCAACGTGTGGCAATTGCCCGCGCCCTTGCCATGAAGCCGGCCTTGATGTTGTTCGACGAGCCGACCAGCGCGCTTGATCCGGAGACGGTCGGCGAGGTGCTGGACGTCATGAAGGAACTCGCCAAGGATGGCATGACGATGATTGTCGTCACCCATGAAATGGGTTTCGCCCGCGAAGTTGCCGACCGGGTTGTCATGATGGATGACGGCTGTATCGTCGAGGAAGCGGCACCGGAGGTCTTCTTCACCGCGCCGCGTTCCGAGCGGACCAAAGCGTTTCTCGCGCGCATTCTTAAGTGACCGGTTCTATCCTGCCGGTCACTTAGTCAGCTGATACTTGGGGAGAGTTTCCATGGAACATCGTCGTTTGGGCCGATCGGAGTTGCGCTTTGCGCCTTTGATGTTCGGCGGAAACGTGTTCGGCTGGACCGCTGACGAGGCGATGTCGCACAAGCTGCTCGATGCCTTCGTCGATGCCGGCTTCAATGCCATCGATACCGCCGATGTCTATTCGACCTGGGTCGAGGGACATCAGGGCGGTGAATCCGAGGCCATCATCGGCAGCTGGCTGAAGAAGCGCGGCGGCCGCGACAAGGTGATCATCGCCACCAAGGTCGGTTCCGATATGGGCGGCGGCAAGAAGGGCCTCGCACCGGCTTATATCCGGCAAGCTGTCGAAGCCTCGCTCCGTCGCCTGCAGACCGACTATATCGACCTCTATCAGTCGCATCGCGATGATGAGACTGTGGCACAAGCCGAGACAATGGCGGTCTATGCCGATCTGGTTCAGGCGGGCAAGGTGCGGGTGATCGGTGCCTCCAATTTCAGCGCCAAGAGAATGGCGAGCGCCGAAAAAGCCGTAGCCAAAGGCGGTCCGCGCTATGAAAGCCTGCAGCCTTGCTACAATCTCTATGACCGCTCGGAATATGAGGGAGCCGTGCAGGACTTCTGCGTCCGTGAAGAGATCGGCGTCATCAGCTATTTCTCGCTGGCCAGCGGGTTTCTCACCGGCAAATACCGCAGCAAGCAGGATATCGGCCAGAGTGCCCGGGGCGAGGATGTCGAGAAGTATTTCGACACGCGTGGCACCAACATCCTGGCGGCACTTGATCAGGTGGCGGCACGCTATCAGGTGAAGCCGGCACAGGTGGCGCTTGCCTGGCTGCTGGCGCAGCCCGGCATCACCGCGCCGATCGCCAGCGCCACCAGTCTTTCCCAGCTTGAGACGCTCACAGGCGCCGCCAGGTTGAAACTGGATGCCGATGCGGTCAAGCAGCTCACCGATGCCGGCAACTGACCGCAGGGTCGCTTGCTCCTGGCGTGATCTGTCGGTGTCACAAAAGTGACGTCCGGACAGCTCTGGGAATAAGGCTGACCGTCATCGCGTCTGACCTTGGGGCATCCGGCATATGCCGGCATGCGGTGGCGGTCCTCGCTTATCGCGAAATGTTGAAAATGGATCGGTGCCGCCGCATGTAATCTGTTCCAGTCAACTGGGTGGGATAAGGGGAGCGGCCATGACGCGTCTGACAGCGAAAGATTTCCCGCAGGAACTGCTCGATCTCTACGATTATTATGCGCATGGCAGGATCACCAAGCGCGAGTTCCTCGACCGGGCCGGTCGGTTCGCCGTCGGTGGCCTGACGGCAGCGACCATCCTGTCCACGATGAGCCCGAATTATGCCCTCGCGCAACAGGTGGAATTCACCGATCCCGATATCAAGCCGGAATACATCACCTATCCCTCGCCCAAGGGGAATGGCAATGTCCGCGGCTATCTCGTTCGCCCGGCGAAGGGAGCGGGGAAGGCACCCGGCGTCGTTGTGGTGCATGAGAACCGGGGCCTCAATCCCTATATCGAGGATGTTGCTCGCCGTGTGGCCAAGGCGGGCTTTGTCGCCCTCGCGCCCGATGGCCTGACCTCCGTTGGCGGCTATCCCGGTAATGACGAGAAGGGCATGGAGCTGCAGAAGCAGGTGGATCCGCAAAAGCTGATGAACGATTTCTTCGCGGCCATCGAATACCTGCTCCACAACGACGTGACCACAGGCAAGGTCGGCATTACCGGCTTCTGCTATGGCGGCGGTGTCGCCAATGCGGCAGCGGTTGCCTATCCGGAACTCGCCGCCGCCGTACCGTTCTATGGCCGCCAGCCGAAGGCGGAGGACGTGCCACGGATCAAGGCGCCCTTGCTGCTCCATTATGCCGGGTTGGACAAGAACATCACCGATGGTTGGCCGGCCTATGAGGCGGCGCTGAAGGCGAACGGCAAGGTCTACGAGGCCTATATCTATCCAGGCGTCAATCACGGTTTCCACAATGACTCGACGCCGCGTTACGACAAGGCGGCGGCCGAGCTGGCCTGGAGCCGGACCATCGCCTGGTTCAACCGCTATCTCGTCTGACATGAGCTGATCCGATAACCGGGCGCGTCTTCGGCGACGGCCGAGGCTGACACGCGTCCCGGATCACCTTTTCCCCATGCAATCCTGGCGGGACGGGACGATTTCCCGCGTCCTGGCTTAGGCTGCGGCCGCCCTGTCGGATCGGGCTTGACGTCCTCATTCCCGGTGATACTGTTTGTATACAAACAATAAGCTCGGCAAGGGCTGCGGATTTTCCGCGCATGGGAGGATGGTGTGGCGTCAGAGGCAACCCGGCAACAGGCTGCGGATGCGGCCGAAAGCCTTTATGAGCTCGATGCCCAGATCGGGTTCATCCTGCGTCGCGCGCATCAGCGCCATGTGGCGATCTTCGCCGAGTGTCTCAGCGATTTCGCGCTGACACCGCAGCAGTTTTCCGCCCTCGCCAAGATCCGCGAGACCGGCGGCGTGTCGCAGAACCGTCTCGGCCGGCTGACGGCCATGGATCCCGCGACCATCCTCGGCGTGGTTCAACGCCTGAACCAGCGCGGCCTCATCGAGCGAGCCCCTGATCCCACAGATCCGCGTTCGACGCGCCTCACTTTGACCGCGGCCGGCCTCGATCTCATCGGCGAAGCCATTCCCCATGCCATGGAAGCGACCGAGCGAACCCTGTCATCGCTGAGTGCCGGCGAACGCAAGGAGTTGGTGGCATTGCTGGCGAAGCTGGCGGATGGAGAGGGCGCATGAGAGCGGCCAGCTATTTACGGCCAGTCGCCCTGCCGGAAGCTTTGGCCGCACTTGGTGAGACGAGCCGGGCGATCATCGCCGGCGGCACCGATTTCTATCCGGCCCGTCTCGGCCGGCCGATGACAGAGTCGGTACTTGATATCAGCGGGCTCACCGACTTACGTGGCATCCGCCGCGACGGTGAGAGCTGGCGTATCGGTGCCCTGACCACCTGGACCGATCTCATCGACGCCGCGGATCTGCCGCGCCGCTTCGATGGCTTGAAGCAGGCGGCACGTGAGGTCGGTGGTGTGCAGATCCAGAATGTCGCCACCATCTGCGGCAATCTCTGCAATGCTTCGCCGGCGGCAGATGGCATTCCCAATCTTATGGCGCTCGATGCCGTGATAGAGCTGCGGTCACAGGCCGGCGCACGGCTGGTGCCGGTCGCCGATTTCGTCACCGGTAATCGGCGCACCTTGCGCAAGCCGGAAGAAATGGTGACGGGCCTGCTGGTTCCCGAGAATGACCGCAATGCCGAAAGCCATTTCCTCAAGCTGGGTGCGCGGCGCTATCTCGTCATCTCCATTGCCATGATCGGTGCCGTCATCGAATGGACGGCGGATCGACGCATCGCCGCGGCGCGCCTGGCGATCGGCGCCTGCGGACCGGTGGCACAGCGTCTGCCATTGTTGGAGCAGGCCTTGCTGGGCTGCGCAGCCGGCACGGAT
>DATMUQ010000304.1:0-14660 GCA_035563795.1 Terriglobales bacterium
GGCGGATGGTTGAGCGGCTTGCCGTCGTCAGCCTTGGTAACCCCTAAAGCGGCGCAGAGCTTGCCCGGCCCGGAACAGAGCTGGCGGATATCCTCGGTGCCCCGCCGTTCCATCATTGCCTGCAACCCGACCGTCGGCTGCAACGCCCGCAGCAGCACCCCGCGACCCTCGCCGGCTGCACCGCAGACGAAATTCAGGCACCAGTGGATGCCATAAGAGCGATAGACATAAGCATGCCCACCGGGCCCGAACATCGAGGCATTGCGGATGGTCTGGCCGCCATAACAATGCGAGGCCGGATCTTCCTCGTGATAGGCTTCGACCTCGACGATGATGCCGCCGCTGCCGTTATAGACGAGATGGCAGCCGATCAGGGCCCGCGCCACGGTCTCGACCGGGCGCCGGAAGAAAGACGGCTTCAGGGGTGCCCCGGCATGATGCTGATCGACCATCCGCTCGGCCGTCATGCCCGGTCCCCGCTGCGCCGTTTCTGCAATCGCTCCAGGGGCAAGGCCTCGACCTTGGACGCCTGGCCCCGCGCGATATCCCAGCCAATTGTCGTCTCAGCCATGAAGAGCGAGTTCAGAATCGCTTCCTCGCTGGCCTCGATCACCGCCTCGAACAAAGGCGAGATCTTGTCATTCGGCAGATCTTCGACCGGGCCGACGCCCGCCCGCCGCGCCGGGGTCCGTCGCACGCTTTCGGCGGTCGAGAAGGCCAGGGCATAGTCGCCGGACCCGTTGCTGAGCGCCGAGCCGGTACGAGCCAGCCCGGCAAAGGCCCGTTCCGCCAGGCGCCGCAGGTTGCGGTCAGAGAGCGGCGCGTCAGTGGCGACAATCATGACGATCGAACCGTCGGTATCGGCAGTCGCCGTTCCTGAGCGCGCCTCGGTCTCGGCAAAGGCACGACCATCGATCCGCAGCTGGCCGCCATAGTTCGACTGCACCAGGACGCCGATTGTGAAGCCGCCCTGTTTCGCCGGCAGAACCCGGGAGCTGGTGCCGATACCACCCTTGAAGCCGAAGGCAACGGTCCCCGTCCCTGCCCCGATTGCACCCTCTTCCACCGGCCCGGTCTTTGCCGCGTCGATTGCCTCCAGGACCTGTTCGACGGTCGGATGCCCTGCACGGATGTCATTGATCCGGCTGTCATTGGTCTCGCCGATGACGGCATTGAGCGAGGCGACCTGCTCATTGCCAGCCTGGGCCAGGGTCCAGCGATTGACGGCCTCGATGGCGCGGCCGACTGCCAGGGTGTTGGTGAGCACGATCGGCGTCTCGATCTCGCCCAGCTCGACGATCTGGGTCGAGCCGGCGAACTTGCCGAAGCCGTTCAGCACGGCGAAGCCGGCCGGCACCTTGTCCTGAAAGAGATTGCCGCCATGGGGCAGGATCGCCGTTGCCCCGGTCCGCAGCCGATCGCCTTCCCGCACGGTCACATGACCGACCCGGAGACCGGCAATATCGGTGATGGCATTGAGGGCGCCGGGCGCGAACCGGCCGGGGGCAATCCCCAAATCGCGTGCCCGGTAACGGTCTGTCATGGCTGATCTTTCGGGTAATCGAATGCTCCCTTCCTCTTAGCTAAAGTCGGAGGCCTCGTCACGCCGTCTGCTGTTCCACTGGCTGCCGTCGATTGGCTATAGTCCGGGCTCCAGCAGTAAGGACTCCGCCCCATGACCTCCCCCGCTTCGCCCAGCCCGGCCGCCCTCGCCTTCGACCGCCTGCTTGAGATCATGGCCAAGTTGCGCGACCCGAAAGGCGGCTGCCCTTGGGACCTCGAGCAGAATTTCGCGACCATCGCGCCCTATACGATCGAGGAGGCTTATGAGGTGGCGGATGCCATCCAGCAGGATGACATGCCGGCGCTGAAGGGCGAGCTGGGCGACCTGCTGTTCCAGTCGGTGTTTTATGCCCAGATGGCGCGAGAAGCTGGGCATTTCGCTATGAATGACGTCATAGAATCAATTAATAACAAAATGATAGAACGACATCCTCATGTATTTGGTGAGGAAAAGATCGAGACCGCCGATGCCCAGACCGTGGCCTGGGAGCATCGCAAGGCCAAGGAACGCGCCCGCCTGGCGGAAGCCACCGGCAAGCAGGTCAGTGTTCTCGACGGCGTCGCCCTCGCTTTGCCGGCTTTGATGCGGGCGGAAAAGCTGCAGAAGCGTGCCGCCCGGATCGGCTTCGACTGGCCGGATACCGTGCCGGTGGTCGCCAAGGTGCGGGAAGAACTGGCCGAAGTGGAAGTCGAGATCGCCGCCAGCGCGCCACAGGAACGGCTGATCGACGAGGTCGGCGATCTCCTCTTCGTCTGCGCCAATCTCGCCCGGCATCTCAAGGTCGATCCCGAGGTGGCGTTGCGCCAGGCCAATGCCAAATTCGAGCGTCGCTTCCGCCGCATCGAGGCGATCATGGCCGAGGAAGGCTGGGATCCCGCCGAAGCCGGACTTGATCGACTGGAGGAAGCTTGGCAGCAGGCAAAACGCGAGGAGCGGCAGCAAAACTAAGCACCATCAGGCCACCGTTTCCTCTCAGGAAATACGAAATGTAATTTGCGTAATTACATAATATATTTAAAAATCAATATATTATGTAATTTTCTTAATGTACTTATCTTGTGTAACTAGACAGCTGTGAAGGCATTGTCGACGAAGAGATAGCCGCCATTCACAAAGCTGGCGTCGTCGCTGACCAGGAACAAGGCTGCCTTGGCCACCTCCTCCGGTTCACACATCCGTCCCTGCTGCGCGGCGAGGGTCGCCTCCGAGGCATCGACCCCGAGGGCGCTCAAGGCGGCGACTTCGTGCAGGCCATGAGGGGTGCGGATGAAGCCGGGGCAGACCGCATTGCAGCGGATGCCGCGATCCCGGTACTCGACGGCAATCGCCCGGGAGAACATGTGCACCGCCCCCTTGGTGGTGCCATAGAGCACCTCCATCGGCGTCGCCGCGACTGCCGAGATCGACGAGGTGTTCACGATTGCCCCGCCGCCCGCCGCCAGCATGCCGGGCAGCACAGCCTGGGTCATCAGGAACATCGACTTCACGTTGATGTCCATCAGCCAGTGATAATCCGCCTCGGTGGTTTCCAGGAACGGCTTCACCACGATGGTGCCGGCATGGTTGAAGAGCACATTCGGCGCGCCGAGGGCATCGGTCGCGGCCGCCACCGCGGACCGGATCTGGTCCCCGCTGGAGACATCGGCGGCAAAGAAGGCGGCAGTCCCGCCAGAGGCGTTGATCTCCTGTGCCAGTTTCCGGCCGGCTTCGACCTGGCGGTCGACGATAGCCACCTTGGCACCTTCGGCGGCGAACAGGCGGGAGGCTGCCGCACCACATCCCCCGGCACCGCCGGAAATCAGGGCCGTCCGCCCGGCCAATCGCATTCCCGACATCTTCATTCTCCCCGCAAGTTGCATCATCCGGCCGTGTCGTTTAGCTCCACAGCCGCACTGTTTCTGATTTTGGCTCGATGGATCTGATCGACCGTCAGCCTCTCCGGAAGAAGGCCAGCCGATGCAGTCATTCCGGGCGGCTCCATCGACCGACGATCTGGGGACCGCCGACCGATGGATCTGCCAGCCTGAGGGGTCAGGCCAACCGCCGGGAAGGCACCTTACAAGTCACCTTGATCAGACCGCCGTCTTCTCACCCACCGCCGCTTCCGCGGCATGGATCTCCGCCTGGCGACGCTTGATTTCATCGCCGATCGGCGGGCCCTGGAAGCGCCGGCGCTCGAAGGCAAACCAGATGACGGCGGTGACGACCAGGAAACCGATGGTGATCTTCAGGGCCGCGTCATTGGGCGGCTGCACGCCGATATAGAGGATCAGTGCCATGCAGAGGATCGAGGCGACGGCAAAGACGCGGTACCAGTTGCCGATATCCCAGGGTCCCATCACCGTCCAGGTCCGGCGGAAGGCGAACAGGCCCAAAGTGATTGGCACCGTGAAGGACAGGAACAGGAAGATCACGGTGACGGAGACAATCGTCGTATAGAGCGAGGTATAGGCGGTGAACAGCACCGCCAGGACCGAGGCCGTCCAGATCGCCGCCACCGGTGTCCGGTAGGTCGGGCTCACTTTCTTGAGCAGGCTCGAGAACGGCAGGCCGCCATCGCGCGAGAAAGCGAAGATCATGCGCGAGGCCGAGGTCACCGTCGCAAGG
Source organism: Terriglobales bacterium (assembly GCA_035563795.1). Classification (GTDB taxonomy): domain Bacteria; phylum Pseudomonadota; class Alphaproteobacteria; order Dongiales; family Dongiaceae; genus Dongia_B. Next base: position 4,172 of record DATMUQ010000304.1, read on the forward strand.
CCACACAGATACTGGGCCACGAAGATGCCGATATAGAGCGCCAGCTTCACGCCGGCCGGCATCACCTGATCGAGGGTCCAGAAGAAGACATTCCAGCCCTGGGCCGCGGCCTGATCCATATTGGGGATCACGGCAACGACGGCGCAAAGAAAGCCCCAGCCGAACAAGGCCGACCACCAGACCGAGCCGACCATGGAGCGCGGCACATTGACCGCCGCCTTCACCGTTTCCTCCGAGGTATGGGCAGAGGCGTCGTAACCGGTGATCGTATAGATCGGCAGCAACAGCCCCAGCAGGAACAGGAAGCCGATGCTGCTGCTCTGCGGCCAGACCCCGCCCCCGGCATCGCCGCTGTAATTGTGGAAGGTCCAGAGCTGTGACCAGTGAATGGCCGGCGCGAAAACCAGACAGGCTACGCCCAGCACAATCGAGCCGAAGAAGATCAGATAGCCGCTGAAATCGGTGAGGATGCTGGTAAGGCGGATACCGAAATGATTGACCAGGGCCTGGCTGGCGGTGATCAGGATCATGAAGGTCAGCTGTTCGGAATAGCTGCCCTGCAACCCGAAAGCCGGTCCGAAGGCGCCGAGGAAGAAGGTCCAGGTGCCGACATTGATGGCGCCCAGCACGGTGACGAGGCCGATCAGATTAAGCCAGGCCGTCAACCAACCGGACCCCTTGTTGCCGAGGATCGAGCCCCAGTGATAAAGCCCGCCCGCCGTCGGATAGGCGGAGGAGATCTGCGCCATGGCGATGGCGAAGATGCCGGAGACCACGCAGCCAAGCGGCCAGCCAATGCCGATCGATGCCCCGCCAGCACCGCTGATCCCCTGCCCCAGCGAATTGATCCCGCCGGAGAGGATGCAGATGATGGAAAAGCTGATGGCGAAATTCGAGAAACGGCTCATCCGCCGCTCGAGCTCCTGGGCATAGCCCATACCATGAAGGACTTTGACATCCTCCTGGTGGTCGGCCGTGGTGTAATTGGCACCCGGCTTTTGACTCGTCGTGTTGACACTCATTCTGTCCCCCAGTCTGTCGCCTTGTTGCAGGCATGCACCGGCCCCGGGGTAATTTCAGCCCCTGACCGCTGCCGTGCCTCCGCCTGATGCGGTTTCGGCAATCTGGCTGTCATGTTGCGCAGGGATGAAAGCACTGCCAATATCCCAAAAGGGACAAGGCGGCCGCAGAGCAGCCGGGACAACATGTGCCGAATAACACTGGGAGATGTGCCGGAAATGAGTGCCAGCCTGGCTGCCTTGCCCAAGAAGTCGGACAACGGGGCGACCGCCTCCAACGAGCCCGGCTTCGCCCCCGATCTCGCCAGGTGGCAGCAGGCAACCGCCGATATCATCGCCCATATCGATGCGCCGAGCTTACCTTCCGTCCTCGATAGCAGCCTGCAGACCCTGGTCCAGTTCGACCAGACCGTGATCTTTGCCTATCCCGACCAGTCACAGCCGCTCTATCTGCATGACGGTTTTCGCGGTCACGCGCCTGGCGCTGCCCTCGACAATTATCTCAAGGGCGCCTATCTGCTCGACCCCTTCTATACTGCCTGCGTCGAGAACATCGCCCCCGGCCTCTACCGGACCAGCGAGCTGGCACCGGATCACTTCTTCGAAGGCGAGTACTTCAATTCCTGGCAGGTGCATCCCTGCATCTCGATGGAATCCGGCTCGCTGGCCGAGGAGATCGGCTTCATGCTCAAGCTGGCCGGCGGCTTCATGCTGGTCTATTCACTGATGCGCCGGAACGGCAACAAGCCCTTCAGCGCGGAAGAAATGTCAGCGTTGCGTCTGGTCGAGCCGGTTGTCCGACAGACCCTGTCGCATCACTGGCGCGACCTGCGGGCTCCCTCGGTGGAGCCCACCGCTCAGCCGGCCTGGTCGATGCGCGGCTCAGTGATGGAATTGGCCTTCGAAAGCTTCGGCGCGGCCGTGCTCTCACCGCGCGAGCAGATGGTGGTGCAACTGATCCTGCGCGGCCATTCCAGCGCCTCGATTGCCGAGAACCTGGCGATCGCCGAAGGCACGGTGAAGAACCACCGCAAGAGCATCTATGCCAAGCTGGCGATCTCCAGCCAGCAGGAACTCTTCCACCACTTTATCACTCATATGCTGAGCTAAAGCGACGGCGCGTCCCTGAGAGATGCGGGGAATTAGGGCCGCTGCAGGAGATCGACCAGGCTGGAGGTATCCCAGCGCTTTCCGCCGCGCGCCTGGACCTGGGCATAGAACTGGTCGACCAGGGCCGTGACCGGCAGGCGGGCGCCATTGCGGTCCGCCTCTTCCAGGCAAATGCCGAGATCCTTGCGCATCCAGTCGACGGCAAAGCCGAACTCGAACTTGCCGTCGGCCATAGTATGGGCACGGTTCTCCATCTGCCACGACTGCGCCGCACCCTTGGAGATCACCTCGACCACCTTGGCGACATCGAGCCCGGCCTTCTGGGCGAAATTGACGCCCTCCGACAAGGCCTGTACCAGGCCGGCGATGCAGATCTGGTTGACCATCTTGGTGAGCTGGCCGCTGCCGACCGGCCCCAGCAGCACGCAGGCGCGGGCATAAGAATCGATGACCGGCTTGGCACGATCGAAGTCCGATGTCGCGCCGCCGACCATCACCGTGAGCTTGCCGTTCTCAGCACCGGCCTGGCCGCCAGAGACCGGCGCATCGAGGAAGCTCAATCCCTTGGCCTTGGCCGCCGCTCCCAGTTCACGTGCGACATCGGCCGAAGCGGTGGTGTGATCGACGAAGAGGCTGCCCTTGACCATACCCTGGAAGGCGCCATCGACACCGGTCGTCACCTGGCGGAGATCGTCATCATTGCCGACGCAGGCGAAGATGATTTCCGCTTCTGCCGCCGCTGTCGCCGGGGTCGGGCGCGCTTGGCCGCCATGCTTGGCCACCCATTGCTCGGCCTTGGCGGCAGTGCGGTTATAGACAGTGACCTGGTGACCGGCCTTGACCAGATGGCCGGCCATCGGGAAGCCCATCACACCGAGACCGAGAAAAGCGACTTTCATGTCAGTAACCCCTATTGCCTGCCGCCGGCTTTCTACCGGCCATCCACCATGAGATGCGTCGAAATCCGGCGCCAGTCATCTGGCCGCGCCGCCGCCAAAACGCCTTCGGCAGTCAAAGCCCGGCTGGCGACGTAACGGCCCTCGTCACCGAGATAGCCGGCAAGACCGCCGCGTTCCTGCACCAGCAAGGCACCGGCCGCATGATCCCAGGGCATCACCCCGGAGAACAGCAGGAAGTCGAGCTCGCCGGCCAAGAGACGCAGATAATCGAAGCCGGCGCAACGCAGTGAGCGCACCTGTTCGATCTCGATCTGCGATTTCAGATGGGCGGCCCGCTGCACGAGATCGGCACGGCCTTTGTGACCGACCGCCATTACACCGCGAATTTCTTTCGTGTGTTTGCCTGCCTCAGGCGACACCGAGCGCGGCGTGCCGAATACCTCGATGCCACTGCCGGCAACGGCACAGGTGGTGCGGCCGGGAAGCGGCTCATGGATCCAGCTTGCCAGCAGGCGGTCGCCTTCGACCAAAGCCAGCATGGAACAGAATTCCGGCTTGCCGGCGGCAAAATTGGCCGTGCCATCGATCGGATCGATGATCCAGACCGGACGCTCGCCCCGCAGGAGATCGAACAGCGACTTGTCGCGCGCCGCCGCCTCCTCGCCGAGCACGACGGAGCCGGGCAGGAGTTTCAGGAGCTGCGGCTCGAGTGCCGCTTCGGCCCGCTCATCAGCGATGGTGACGATGTCGCCCGGTGCCTTCTCGCGCCAGTCACCATGCTCCAGTGCTCGAAAGCGCGGCGTGATTTCCGCCTTGGCCACATCAGCAATCAGATCGGCGACGAATTTGGGGTCGGGTAACGCGGTCCGGCTCAAGATCAGTGAGCCTCCGCAGCAGTGGCGTGCTCGGTCGTGGCGACCGGTTGCCCGCTCTCGGTCTCATCGGTCAGCGGCAGCAATCCGTACTGCCGGGTAAAGCGCTCGACATCGACAGGCGACAAGCGAACCGTGAGATCGCTGCCCTCTTCGCCATCCTCCCGCGCCAGGACTTCGCCATGCTGATAGAGCCAGGACATGGCGGCACCCTGTTCGTGGGCCAAGCGGTAAGTGCGGACCAGCCGATTGCTCGCCAGCAGTTCCTCGATCTGCGCCAATAGCTTATCGCAGCCGAGGCCCTCGACCGCGGAGATCGCCACCGCATGCTCATCACGCACGGTCTGCTCCGCAATCTGGTCGCGCTGTTCCGGCTCAAGGAGGTCGATCTTGTTGAGCACCTCCAGCCAAGCCCGTCCCGCCTCTGTCGCTTCCGCACTGAGATCGATGCCAAGCCCGAGCAGCACCTGCTGCACGTCGACCTTCTGCGCCTCGGTCTCGGGATGCGAGACGTCGCGGACATGCAAAAGCAAATCTGCTTCCAGCACCTCTTCCAAGGTGGCGCGGAAAGCCGCGACCAGCTCGGTCGGCAGATCGGAGATGAAACCCACCGTATCGGAGAGAATGATGTCGCGGCCGGTCGGCAGTTTGACCCGCCGCATGGTGGGATCCAGCGTCGCGAAGAGCAGGTCCTTGGCGAAGACGTCGGAACGCGTCAGCCGGTTGAACAGGGTCGATTTTCCGGCATTGGTATAACCAACCAAAGCGACCACCGGATAGGGTACGCGCTGGCGCGCCCGGCGATGCAGGCCGCGGGTCCGGCGCACATCCTCGAGGTCGCGCTTAATGCGCACCATGCGTTCGTCGATCAAGCGACGGTCAATTTCGAGCTGGCTTTCGCCAGGACCACCAAGGAAGCCGAAGCCGCCGCGCTGCCGTTCAAGGTGGGTCCAGGACCGCACCAACCGGCTGCGCTGGTAAGAGAGCGCCGCCAGTTCGACCTGCAGCTGACCTTCACGCGTGCGCGCCCGTTCGCCGAAGATCTCCAGGATGAGACCGGTCCGGTCGATCACCTTGGCGTTCCAGGCCTTTTCCAGGTTGCGCTGCTGGATTGGCGTCACCGCGCCATCGACGACGACGACGGTGATCTCTTCCGCCTCGATCAATTGATGCAGGCGCTCGACAGCGCCGCCACCGATCAGCGTCGCCGGTTTGGCGGTGCTGACGCGCACGACCTCGGCCGCCACGATATTGAGATCGATGGCGAGCGCTAGGCCGCAGGCTTCCTCCAGTCTTGCTTCGGGAGACCGCCCGGGCCCCGTCACCACCCGACCCGACTGGCGCAGATCGGGATGGATGACCAGAGCACGCGCGCCATGACGCATGCCATCGCTATCCAGTTGCCCTTCCGAGGCAACCGGGCGATCGATATTATTCACCTCGTTCCTATCCTTTGTCTGATGCCGCGGCCCATGCAGGCGCGGTCAACTCAGCCTTCTTCACCCTCTTTGCCGCCGTCGAACAGCTGCAAGGGGCCAGCCGGCATGATCGTCGAAATCGCATGCTTGTAAACCAGCTGGGAATGCGCATCACGCCGCAACAGAACGGAAAAATTATCAAACCAGGTCACGATACCCTGCAGCTTGACACCGTTCACCAGGAAGATCGTGACAGGCATCTTGCTCTTGCGGATGCTGTTCAGAAATACGTCCTGGACGCTTTGAGATTTTTCGCTAGCCATTTTCTCTTCCTTGTTTTTGGGGTCGTTTCGACCCAGCGCGTCGGTATGCCAACGCTATAATGGTGCGGGCTGGAGCATCAAATTAGCCCCATAAACGAGTAACACAAGTTCCGGGGGCTGAAAACCCGCGGATATCTGCTTAAAGGCGCTGCAGATATGTGAGAAGGGATTGGCAGTCCCGCAAGTAGAGTGCCGGCGGATGGTCAGCAAATTCGTCGGGCTCGGGAGCAGCCAAGCGGACCAGTACCGGTGTACAGCCCGCCAGATGCGCACATTTCAAATCGATGTCGGTATCGCCGATGAACCAGACATCGGGGCCAGTTTTCAGACCAGCGAGGCCGGTCAAGGCCAGTTCCACATGATCGGCAGCCGGCTTGTCACGGGCAGCATCCCCAGCCCCGGCAAGAACCGAAAAATACCGCTCCCAGCCGAGATGCCCCGCTTCCTTGCGCAGAAAAGCGCCGCGTTTGTTACTGACAACGGCCAGGTAATGACCTTGCCCCGCCAGATAATCGAGCAGATCGACAACCCCCGGCAACGGCATCAGCTGCTCCAGATGGATGGCGCTGAAATGGCCGTAAAAGATGGCTTCTGCCCGCTTCCAATCGTCGCCGAATAGAATAGGAAAACTATCTCGCAACGATGCACGCGCCCGGATCTCGGTTTCCGCACGGCTCCAGATCGGATGCCCCATGGCAGCAAGCGTATGGTTGACCGCGGCATGAATGACCGCCCAGCTATCGACCAGCGTGTTATCCCAATCGAACAGGAACGCGCGCGGTTTAGGCAGCGTCGTGGCCGAGGTCACTGCTCGCCGGCCCCTGTGGCATGCCGCAGATAAATCTCCCGCAGGCGCTGGGTATGTGCGCCCGGCTTGCCGGAACCGACCGGACGGCCATCGATCCGGGTGACCGGCAGGACGAAAGCGCTGCTGCTGGTGAGGAAGGCTTCTTCCGCCGCCAGCGCATCTTCCACCGAGAATGCGCGTTCAACCAATTGCAGATTCTGCTCCTTGGCGAGAGCGATGACGGCGAGGCGGGTGATGCCGCTCAAGATATCATGGCTGCGCTGCCGGGTGACGATCTCGCCCGGCTTGCCGTTCCGGCCGGCGGTGACGATCCAGGCATTGGTCGAGCTGCCCTCGGTGATCAGCCCCTTCTCATCGACCAGCCAGGCTTCATAACCGCCCTGCTCGACCGCCTCCTGCTTGGCGAGGATATTGGGCAGCAGCGACACTGATTTGATGTCGCGGCGCTGCCAACGGATATCCGGCCGGGTGACGACATTCACCCCCTGATCGATCAAATTCGCGGCGATCGGCTTGGTCTGCTTGGTGGTGATCACCAACGCACTGTTCGCAGCGGCGGGGAATTTGTGATCCCGGGGCGCGACACCGCGGGTGACCTGCAGATAAACTAGACCATTGGTGAGGCCGTTCAGGTTCATCAGATGCTGGATGACGAGTTCCAGCGCCTTCCGCCCCATCGGCTGTGCGATGCGCAACTCTCCCAGCGAGTAATCGAGCCGGTCGAGATGCGGGACCGCGTCGATCATCCGCCCCTGATAGACGGGAATGACTTCATAGACGCCGTCGGCGAATTGATAGCCACGATCCTCGATATGCACGAAGCCCTCGCGATGGGGCAGATAGCGTCCGTTGACGTAGCAGAAACGTGGCATGGGATTTCACCGGAGAGGGTCAAGCATTTGATTCGATTGGGGCCAGTATAGAAGATTTGCCGGCGCCGTGGCGATGCCTGATCAGCCTTCCGGCTTGTCGCGCTCCGAGGTGGTAATGCCGAGCGACCGCAGCTTGCGATGCAGTGCCGAGCGTTCCATGCCGACAAAGCTGGCCGTGCGGGAGATATTGCCGCCAAAGCGGGTCACCTGGGATTCCAGATAGCGCCGTTCAAAGATCTCGCGGGCTTCGCGCAACGGCAGCGACATGACCTCGTTATTGTCATGCATCGCCATCGGCGCCAGGGAAACGGCGCCGATATCCGGCGGCAGCATGTCGCTGCGGATCTGCTCCGTGGGATCGCCCGGCGCCATGATCAGCAGCCAGTCGATCACATTGCGCAGCTGCCGGACATTGCCCGGCCAATCATAGGCTTGCAAGATGGCGCGGGCATCTTCGCCGAGCTGGCGCGGCGGCAGGCCGGAGACTTCGGCGGCGCGGGCCATGAAATGCTCAAGCAGATCAACGATATCGTCACGCCGCTCCTTCAGCGGCGGCAGGCGCATCGGCACCACATTGAGGCGGTAGAACAGATCCTGGCGGAACCGGCCTCCGGACATCTCGGTCTGCAGGTCCTTGCTGGTCGAGGCAATCACGCGGACGTCCACCTCGACCCGGGTCTTGCCGCCGACCCGCTCGAAGGTCTGCTCCTGCAAGGCCCGCACAATCTTCCCCTGGGTTTCCAAGGGCATATCCGCGACTTCATCGAGCAACAGGGTGCCCCCATGGGCCTGTTCCAGGAAGCCGATCTTGCCGGCCTCGAAACCGTCGGCCCCTTTCTCGACGCCGAATAGTTCAATCTCCAACCGGTCCGGATGCATGGTCGCGCAATTGACCACCACGAAGGGCGCCGTCGCCCGCTTGGAGCGGCGGTGCAAGGCGCGCGCAGCCACTTCCTTGCCGCTGCCCGGCGGACCGGAAAACAGCACCCGGCTGCCGGTCGGCGCCACCCGGTCAATGGCCTGGCGCAATTGCTGGATCGCTGCCGAATTGCCGATCAAGTCGAGATCACCGCCGACCCGGATCCGCAGTTCCTGGTTCTCGCGCCGCAGGCGCGCGGCTTCCAGGGCCCGCTCGATGATCAGCAGCAAGCGGTCGGCTTTGAACGGCTTTTCGATAAAATCATAGGCGCCATCGCGGATCGCATTGACGGCGGTCTCGATATTGCCATGGCCGCTGATCATGATCACCGGCACATCCGGCCAATCGGCCTTGATGATCGGCAGCAGGCCCATGCCGTCCAGGGTACTGTTCTGCAACCAGATATCGAGGATGATGAGGCTCGGCTGGCGCTGGTGCAGCAGGGCCAAAGCGATATCGCTGTCCGCCGCCTCGCGCGTCTGGTAGCCCTCGTCACCCAGAATGCCGGCAATCAGCATACGGATGTCGGCTTCGTCATCGACAATGAGAATGTCGCGCGCCATGCAGCTTGATTATCCCAATTCCTGCGTCACTGAACCTATTCGGCCGAAGCGCGCCCGGCCGCCGCGGCGTCGTCAGGCGAGACCTGCGGACGGGTAATGGCGAGAGCCTCTGTCGGAAATAGCAGCTGAACCGACGCACCGCCACCATCGCGATCCGCCAGGATCAACTTGCCGCCATGATCTTCCATGATCTTTTTGACGATTGCCAATCCTAAACCCGTTCCCTTGCTGCGCGTCGTCACATACGGTTCAGTCAAACGCTCGCGACCCTGCTTAGGTAAGCCACGTCCATTGTCATCGACGCCGACAGCAATACCACTCTCGCCGGTTTGTATCCAGAGATGGATGCGGCCGGCAGCCGGTTCCTCCTCTTGCTCCTGGGAATTGGACGATCGCCATTCCTCCAATCGCCCGTCGATGGAATCTGCGGCATTTTGCAACAGATTGGTGAGGGCGCGGTTAAACTGGGCGCTGTCACAATTCAGCATAATCTGATGATTGGGCAGATCGCTGCTGTAGGTAATGCTGATATTGGCATTCTGTTGCAGGAAAAGTGCCTGTTTCGCCAACTCGATGACATTCTCGACGCGCAGGCTTGGTGCCGGCATCCGGGCGAAGGCGGAGAATTCGTCGACCATCCGTCCGATATCGCCGACCTGGCGGACGATGGTATCCGTGCAGACCGTAAAGGTCTCCGGATCTTGTGTGATTTGCTTGAGATACTTCCGTTTCAGCCGTTCGGCCGAAAGCTGGATCGGCGTCAGCGGGTTCTTGATCTCATGGGCAATGCGCCGGGCGATATCCGCCCAGGCAGCCTTGCGCTGCGCCGAAAGCAGCTCCGACACATCGTCGAAAGTGACGACCAGGCGCATGTGGCCGTCCTCGCTATTCTCGGAAATGACCCGCACATGAAGGGTACGGGCGACCTCGCCCACCACCAGATTGACCTGGCCCTCGGCGGCCCCGCTCTGCCGGTAACGCGCGGTATCGACAATTTCCGCCATCTCGGGCGCGATGGCATGCAGGTTCTGGCCCCGATGCTCCAGGAGGTTGACCCCGAGCAGTTCTGAAGCAGAGCGGTTCGGGAGATCGATCTCCCCCTCCTCATTCATGCCAATGACGCCGGCGGAAACGCCCGACAGGACCAGTTCGGTAAACCGCCGCCTGTCATCCAACTGTCGGTTGGCGGCGATCAGCGCCTGCTGCTGGGTCTGCAGCTGGATCGCCATGATATTGAAGGTGCGGCTCAGTGAATTGAGCTCGTCATCACGCCGCCCCACCTTGACCCTCGCCGTCAGATCGCCGTCGCCGATCTTCTGCGCGGCGACGACTAGGCGCGTGATCGGCTTCGCCATCTGTCCAGCCAGGACCAGCGCCACCCAGATGGCACCACTCAGCAGCAGCATCGCCATGATGCCGAAAATCAGCGGCACGGTAATGCGCCATTGCGACTTGGCGCTCTCCATCTGCCGATAGAGTTCGACGGCATCCTCGTTCTGCCGCACGCTGGCAAGGGTCTGCGGATCGATCAGGCGGCTGGTATACAGGAACATATCGGTGACCGGATCGAGCATGATCAGGCCGACCACCCGGTCGCCTTCCGGCGAGGGCAAAACCACTGCCTTACCGTCGCGTGCCTTGACGAAGGCAGAATCCGGAACGCCGAGATTGAAGGCGGTTACCAGG
>DATMUQ010000305.1:0-4615 GCA_035563795.1 Terriglobales bacterium
CGACCCCGATGTTCCGATCAGTCACCGCGATCGCGTCTACGCCGCCGAGCAGTTCTCCAACACCGTCTCGGTGATCGATCCCGCCGACAACAAGCTCCTTGGCCTCATCCGCCTCGGCGAGCCCCAGCCGGTGAATTTCTCGCCGCTCTATCGCGGCCAGGTGCTGGTCCATGGCATGGGCATCTCGCCCGACCGCCATACCCTCGCCGTGGTGTCGATCGGCTCGAATTCCGTCACCTTCATCGATACAGAGAGCAACAAGGTGCTGCACACCACCTATGTCGGCCGCTCGCCGCATGAGGCCTTCTACACGCCCGACGGCAAGGAAGTCTGGGTGACGGTGCGCGGCGAGGATTATGTCTCGGTGCTCGACGGCAAGACCTTCGAGGAGACCGGCCGCATCAAGCTGCCGAACGGTCCCGGCATGACCATGTTCTCGCCCGACGGCAAATACGGCTATGTCTGCTCCAGTTTCGAACCGGTGACGACGGTCTTCGACACCGCCAGCAAGCAGAAGGTCGGCGAGATGAAGCAGGCCTCGCCCTTCTGCCCCAATATCGCCGTGACGCCGGAGGGCGACCAGGTCTGGTTCACCCTGAAGGATACCGGCAAGGTGCAGGTCTTCAACGCCAAGCCGCCCTTCGATATGCTGGCGACCCTCGATAGCGGTCCGATCACCAATCACGTCAATCTCGCCGATACCCCGACCGGCCGCTTCGCCTATGTCACGGTCGGCGGTCTCAATGCGGTCAAGGTCTACGACACCAAGGACTTCCACCTCATTGCCACCATCCCGGTCGCCGACATGCCGCATGGCGTCTGGCCCTCGGGCGATGGCAGCCGCGTCTATGTCGGCAATGAGAACAGCGATCTGATGATGGTGATCGACACGACGACCAACAAAGTCATCGCCAGCGTGCCGATCGGCCAGGCGCCCCAAGCCATCATCTATGCGCCGCAGGCGGTCAGCGATCCAGCCAGCTCGACTGCCAATCTGCAGCCCTTGGGCCTTGCTGGCCAGTCGGCGCAGCTCAATCTCACCGGCGACGACGGCAAGCCCTCGACCCGCGTCACGCTTTACAACCAGGGCATCACCCAGGTGCTGCAGGCAGCGGCCACGGGATTGAAGCCGGGCGCCATGTATGTGCTGGCCCTGGCCAGTGATGCCAAGGGCTCGGGCTCGCTGGAGCCGCTGGCCCAGTTCAAGGCCAATCCCGCCGGGGCCGCTATCGTCAATGCGGTGGGACCGATCCATCAGATCATCGCCAGCGATGCCGGCCAACAGCGCCGCTACCTGGTGATCGCGCCGCTCGACGGCGACAAGCCCGGCGCGCCGGTGCAGCTGCAGGCCGCTTTGCCCTAGCCAGGGCAGCGGCACGTGAAGAGGAGAACCGAGATGAGCAAGCATCACCCTGACGAGCTGGCGGCTCCGCAGCCTGACGATCCCATTTTCGCCGCCTTCGGCATCGATCCGGCAGAAGCGGAGATGGCGCAAGCGGCAACGCGGCCACGACGCCGCCTGCTGCGCAAGGCTGTCATCGCCGGCCTCGCCGTGATCGCGCTCGCCGTCGGTTCCCTCTTCCTGCGGCCGGCGCATATGCTGGCCCATGCCGATGCCGCAAGTACGCCTGCCGCTGCGCCGGCCCAGCACAGCTTCAAGGATGACATGACGCAGGCGATGATGAACATGCATATGGCGATGAACCAACCCTATAGCGGCGATCCCGACCGCGACTTCGCCAGCATGATGATTCCGCATCACCAGGGTGCCATCGACATGGCTCAACTGGAGCTGCGCTATGGCAAGGATCCGCGTCTGCGCCGCCTCGCCGAGGAGATCATCGTCACCCAGCAGCAGGAAATCAGCGTCATGCAACTGGTGCTGAAGGATCTCGCCGCCGGCCAGCAGCCGGGATCGCCGCCATCCGCCGCGGCGCCAGTGGCCGGCAGCATGGGCGGCATGGAGATGAACGGCATGCCGATGCAGGAGGCAGCTCCACAAAGTAGTGCTCCGGCGACCGGCACCACCCCCTGATATCGACCGAGAGACGAGCCTTCTTCATGACCGCGGACCGTTCCCAGCTCAATCGCCTGGCCGATCACATCCCGGCTTTGCGGCGCTATGCCCGGGTGCTGTCGCGCGACGGCCGCGATGCCGAGGACCTGGTGCAGGATGCCCTGTTGCGCGCGGTCGATCGCCTGCGAGCGCCGGGCGATGTCATCAACATGAAGTCCTGGCTGTTCACCATCCTGCACAATGTCTTCGTCAGCCGCCTGCGCAAGGCCCAGGTACGGCGCCTCGTTGTCTCGCTCGACGATGAAGATACCGTCCAGCCCGCGGCCGCGCCGAGCCAGGAGGACGCCCTGCGCTGGCGCGATCTCTTGCGCGGCTTCGACGCCCTGCCCGACGATCAGCGCCAGGTGCTGCTGCTGGTGGCGGTGGAGGGTCTGGCTTATGCCGAGGTGGCCGCAATCCTCGCTATTCCCATCGGCACGGTGATGTCGCGCCTCAGCCGCGGGCGCGAAAAGCTGCGGCAATTGATGGATGGTGACGGCCAGCCCGAGAGACGGCCGGATACGCGGCCGGAATTACGGAGAGTGAAATGAAAGAGATCGAGCGCGGGGTCAGCGATGACGATCTGCAGGCCTATGTCGACGATTGCCTCGATCCCGTGCGCCTGCCGGAAGTCGAAGCCTATCTCGCTGCCCATCCGGAGGTGGCGCAGCGCCTCGAGGCTTATCGCCGCCAGCGCCAAGATCTGCGCCAGGCCTTTGCCGCCGCCGTGCCGCCCCAGCCCGCTGCCGACCAGGCTCTCTTGCGCCAGGCCGAGACGCATCTGGCAACCCGGCAGCAGCGGCGCCTGCTGGCCGCCGTTGCCATGATCGCCGTCATCATCGGTGCCGGCATCGGCGGCGGCTCCGGCTGGCTGCTGCGCGGTGCGGCGATCGCCGGTGGCGATACAGCGACCATTGCCAGCAATGGCGGCGGCAAGGATCTGAGCGGTGTCGCGGCTCTGGCCGACGAGGCCAGCGCCGCCCATGTCGTCTTCGCCGCCGATCGCAAGCGGCCGGTGGAGCTCGATGCCGCGCATGAGGCCGATCTCACCAAATGGCTGTCCAACCGCCTTGCCCATCCGGTGACACCGGTCGACCTCGCCGCTGCCGGCTTCCGCTTCATGGGCGGCCGCCTGATCGCCACCGATCATGGCCCGGCAGCCCTCTTCATGTATGACGACGACAAGGGCACGCGGCTCTCGCTGCTGATCCGCCCGATGGCCAATGCCGATATGCAGGCACCGCTCTCGGCGGTGAAGGCGCATGGTGTCGATGGTTATGCCTGGGCACAGCATGGCATCGGCTTCAGCCTGGTCGGTGCAGCCGACAGCGATCGCCTGCAGCAACTGGCCAGCGAGGCACAGCGGCAGAGCGGTGGTATCTGAGCGCTCAGGCCGCTGGTTGCGGACAGGTTCCGCGCGAACAGGGTTTCCGCCCGTCACGCGTATCACCCTGCAATCCAGATCGATCTCCACGCCGGCCTCACCCCTTATCCGGCTGATCCCCATCCGGAGCTAGAGGTCGACGTCAGATGGGCCGGGAGGAGGTTCGCGCAGCCGCCCGGCCCATCGTCTGATGAGTCAAGCTGACCGATCAAGCCGTCACATCAAGCGGAAGGCTCGATGGAGCCAAGCAAGCTCAGGGCCAGCCGGTAATGCGGCGCCAGGGCCTTCAGCTCGCGCGCCAGATCCTCGGGGAGCAAGGGATCATCCGCACCGGCCCCGGCATAGAGCGCGCCAATACGCCGGCCACGAAAATCCAGGATGACGGGCGCCTTGAATTCAAGGACCAGTTCCTCGATGGCGCCCATCGGCCGCGGCATGGCGGCCAGATTCTCATAGAGATAGCAGAACCAGATGATATAGAGCCGGCAACGCCAGTCCGACAAAACATTCGTCGGCAACGGGAGGTCGGACGCATCCTCGCCGGCGCGGCAGATATCTCCACCAGGATCGCCGACATATCCATGCAGCCGGGCAAGATCAAGTTCCCCCGGCGACAGAAACATCAATTTCGCATAGCCCGCCGGCACAGCGGGCGCGCAGTCAAATCGCAGCATCGCGGTCAACCTGATGCAGAAATCGGCCTTAACCGCTTCATGCTACCATCGCGATTCCGCCGCGCGCATCCCCAATTTTACAGATGCGTGACGCGGTCGCCCGCCGGCCCAACGCGCCTGCGGTCGCTATCGGGCGGCGGCAGCCGTGGCGGGGCGATGCTTCAGAGCATCCGGCGATAGACCAGGAAACCGGATTTCTCGGCGACCTGATCATAGAGGCGCATCGCCGCGGTGTTGGTTTCATGGGTCATCCAATAGACCCGCCCGGCGCCGGCCGCCTCGGCTTCGAGATAGACCGCCTCGATCAATTTCCGCCCGACACCCTGGCCGCGCATGCTGTCGATGGTGAAGAGATCCGAGAGATAGCAGCTCAGCGCAATCGCCGATGTGGCGAGGTGATAGAGGTATTGGGTGAGACCCACGAGATAGCCGTCGCATTCCGCCACCAGACAATGCATCGGCTGGGCGGGATCGAGCAGCCGCGCCCAGGTGGTCGCCGTC
>DATMUQ010000306.1:0-2915 GCA_035563795.1 Terriglobales bacterium
GCCGGCGAGATCCTCCGGCTTGCTGATCTTGGTCTCGTCGCCAGCGCGCGTGATGATCTGCGTGCCGGAAACCGTATAGGGTTCGGAGAAATCGTATTTCTCCTGGCGCTGCGGCGTGATCGTCACTTGGTTGATGATGACGTCGAAACGCTGCGCATCAAGGGCTGCCAGGATGCCGTCCCATTTGGTCGGCTGGAAGTCGGCCTTCACACCGAGCTTGGCGGCGAGTGCATTGGCGAAATCGACCTCGAAGCCGGCGAGCTGGCCGCTCTCGTCCTGGTAATTGAACGGCGGATAGGTCCCTTCGAGACCGATTGCGAGGGTGCCACGCGCTTTGATCTGATCAAGCAGGGTATCGGCCTGGGCCGAGAGAGCGATGCCGGCAAAACCGGCGACAGCGAGACCGGCCACAAGGGTGGTCCGCAGCTTCTGAATGAAGGACATGATCTTTCTCTTCTGGTTGACGGCTCCGGGATGGGGGGCCGGTCCGTTCATGAAATACAGTCTGTCTTGGAGGATAACCGATGGCGCCAGCGCTGGCTCCCCGGCCATAGGAGACAGCGACGATTTAATGTCGATAGACTAAGTAGACAATCAAAATTTGCTCGCCGACCTGTAACTTTTCCTCGCAGGTCGAGAAATTTGCGTGGCATGCAGCGGACAAATGCCTGCTGTGCTTCACGGCAGCTAAGATCCTGCTGGAAAAATGAAATTCCCACCGGTACTTTTCATTCCAAAGCTTGGCGCGCAATAACAAACGAGTCTCGGGGGAGATATGACCAGCAGCATTTTCGCAGCCAACTACAAGAGCGAGCCCTATTGGTGGGAGGCTGCACCCCGGCCAGTCCTGCCCCAGGTCACCCTGCCAAAGCAGGTTGATGTCCTGGTGATCGGCAGCGGCTATACCGGCCTCTCTGCCGCAGCCGAGACGGCGGGCGCAGGTTGCAGCACCTTGGTGATCGATGCCGAAGCTGCTGGCTGGGGCTGTTCCAGCCGCAATGGCGGCCAGGTCTCGACCAGCATCAAGCCGGGCTTCAGCGATCTCTCCGGGCGGCACAATGAGCAGCTCGCTTTCGGCATCCGGCGCGAAGGCATCGATGCTTTGGACTACATCGCCAATCTGGTCGAAGGCGAAAAGCTCGATTGCGATTGGAGCCGCAGCGGACGCTTCCACGCTGCTCATAATCCGAAGCAGTTCGAGACCCTGGCGGCGCTGACCAAGAGCCAGCCCAAAGGCCTGGAAGTGCCGATGGAAATCGTCACCCGCACCGAGCAGCGCAAGGAGATCGGCAGCGACGCCTATTTCGGCGGCCTCGTCTATCCGCGCCATGCCTCGCTGCATCCCGGCAAGTTCCATCTCGCTTTGTTGAAGCGCGCGCAGGCGGCTGGCGCGACCATCGTCGACCAGTGCCCCGCCCTCGCCATCGACCGCAGCGGCAGTGGCTTCACGGTGAAAACGGCCAAAGGTGAAGTGCAGGCACGCGATGTCGTCGTCGCCACCAATGGCTATACCGGTCCCCTCACCCCCTGGCATCGCCGCCGCGTGATCCCGATCGGCAGCTATATCATCGCCACGGAAGAACTCGATCCGGCCGTCGCCCATGAGCTGGCACCAACCAACCGCATGATCAGCGATACAAGGCGCGTCGTCTTCTATTACCGCCTGTCGCCGGACCGCCGCCGCATGATCTTCGGCGGCCGCGTCGCCTATATGGAAAGCAATCCCGATATCTGCGCGCCGCGCCTGCATGACTGGATGTGCCGGCTCTATCCGCAGCTGAAGAGCAGCAAGGTCTCACATAGCTGGATGGGCTTCGTCGCCTATACCTTCGACACCCTGCCGCATATCGGCAAGCAGGATGGCCTGCATTACGCCATGGGCTATTGCGGCTCCGGCGTCTCGCTGGCGACTTATTTCGGCCGCAAGATCGGCTTGCAGGTCCTGGGCAAGGCCGAGGGCAAGTCGCCGCTCGACAATGTCCCGTTCCAGACCCGGCCGCTTTACAGCGGCAATCCCTGGTTCCTCGCCCCCTCGGTCTGGTGGTATCGCCTGCTGGATACGCTGCCGATCTGAGGCGCTCTTGCCAGGCAGCCATAATCGCGCTCATCTGATCGACCTGAAGTCGATCGGATGAGCCGATGTTCTTTCGCTGTGCCAAGCTGCTGCACTTCTTCCTGCGTCCCTCGAATGCGATCCTGCTGCTGGTCGCAATCGCCTGCCTGCTGCTGCTTCTTGGCTGCTTCGGGATCGGCAGCCTGGTCCTGCTGGTCGTCACCCTTATCGCGGCCGTCATCGCCTGGACGCCTTTGCCCTATCTGCTGCTGCGACCGCTGGAATCCCGCTACCCCGTCTTCGATCCCGAGCAGATCGACCGGGCCCAGCCGATCCGCGGCATCATCCTGCTGGGTGGCGGGGTCAATGCCAGCCGCGGTAACCAACCGAATGGTCCGATCTTCACCAGTGCCGGCGCCCGGCTCTTCGTCGTGCTGGAACTGGCGCGGCTCTTTCCCGACGCCCGGATTCTGCTTTCAGGTGGCGTTCCGGATCTGCTTGCCAACGACAAGAGCTACAGCGAGGCAGGCCTCACCCGCGATCTGCTGATCCGTTTCGGCATCGCGCCGGAGCGCATCGTTCTTGAAGAAAGATCGCGTGACACCTTCGAGAATGCGCGGGAGAGCGAGAAGCTTTTTGCCGGACCCGACGATCGCTGGCTGCTGGTCACCTCCGCCGCGCATATGCCACGCGCGATGGCAGCCTTCGGCCAAAGAGCGGCACAGCTCATTCCCTGCTGTGCCGATTACAAGACCCAGGGTCCAGCCGATGACGACCGCTTCTTCGGCAGCGCCGCCCATGGCTGGCTCTGTGCCGATATCGCCGCGCATGAATGGCTCGGCCTCATCGCCTACCGTCTCAG
>DATMUQ010000307.1:0-16038 GCA_035563795.1 Terriglobales bacterium
GATCCGCTTTGGCATCGGCGCCCTCGTCATGCGCGGTGCCGGCTGCACCATCAACGACATGGCCGACCGCGACATCGATGTCAAAGTCGCCCGCACGGCGACGCGGCCACTGGCGAGCGGTGCCCTCACCATGCGCCAGGCCTGGCAGTTCCTGGCCCTGCAACTTTTCATCGGCCTTGTCATTCTCCTCAGCCTCTCCTGGACGGCAATCTGGCTTGGCGTCGCCTCGCTCTCCCTCGTCGTCATCTATCCCTTCATGAAGCGCATCACCTGGTGGCCGCAGGTGGTGCTTGGCCTTGCCTTCAACTGGGGCGCCTGGATGGGCTGGGCCGCGGTGCGCCACGAGGTCGGCAGCCCCAGTCTGCCGCTTTATCTGGCCGGCATCTGCTGGACCTTGGTCTATGACACGATCTATGCCCATCAGGACAAGCAGGACGACATGCTGGTCGGCGTCAAATCCACCGCCTTGCGGTTCGGCGCCAAGACCAAGCAATGGCTGTCCGGCTTCGCCATCGCCCAGGTGCTGCTGACGGCGATCGCCTTCGATGCGGCGCATCTCGCCTGGCCGGCTTATCTCTTCCTGCTGGTGGTGGCTGGCCATCTCGCCTGGCAGATCATCAGCGTCGATCTCACTTATCCGCAGGACTGCAAGGCCAAGTTCCTCAGCAACCGTGATCTCGGCCTGCTGCTGCTCGCCGGCATCGTGCTCGCCCGGCTGGTGGGATAAGCGATGAGCATCGACCCCAAGGAGTTCATCCGCAGCCAGACCGTGCTTGTCGCGCCGCCTTTGACGCCGGAGATCAAGCTGCATCTCGCGACCGAGATCACGCCGATCTGGGAAGCGACCGAGGAGACGCTGGCCAAAGGCAATATCCCGCCGCCTTATTGGGCCTTCGCCTGGCCGGGCGGGCAGGCGCTGACCCGCTATCTGATGGACAACAGCGACTGGGTGCGCAACCGCCGGGTGCTGGATTTCGCCGCCGGCAGCGGCCTGACGGCAATTGGTGTGGCCAAGGCCGGTGCTGCCTCGATCGAAGCGGCGGAAATCGATGCCTTTGCCATCGCCGCGATCGAGCTTAACGCCGCCGCCAACAATGCCAGCGTGCGGGTCATCATGGATGATGTGATCGGCCAGGGCGTCGATCGCGATGCCGGGCGCTGGGATGTCGTGCTCGCCGGCGATGTCTGCTATGAGAAGCCGATGGCCGAGCGGGTGATCGCCTGGTTCCGGCAATTGGCGGCGCGGGGCGTCACCATCCTGATGGGCGATCCCGGCCGCAACTATTTGCCCGGCAGCGGCTTGATCGAGGTGGCGCGCTATGACGTGCCGACCACTTTGGAGCTTGAGGATCGCACCGTGCGCGAGACCGTCGTCTGGCGCTTGATGCCCTGATTGATGTTCTGACTGATACTCTGGGCGCCGCCTCAGATGCGGTGTCGGCAATGTGGTGTCCAAGCAAGGTTCGGCGCATCCACGCCCGCGAAACTTGAAGAAGTTTCGATGATGGCCGTATTACCCGCTGTTCATTATGGTTATCGAGGGTTACTTTCCCAGCCTATGGCCGGTGGTGATCGGCCATCGGGAGTCATCGATGGGGAGGGGAACTGTCATGGCCGACCAGCGGGAAGCACAGGCAGCAACGATCAATACGTCAGCGCGTGACGATGCGCCTTTGTCGCCCTGGTGGAAGCGCGCCGCCATTCTCACCATGGTGGCCGGCTTCATTGTCCTGATCCTGGTCTCGGTCGCCGCTTATCGCAATGCGCCGCCGATCCCCGGCAAGGTGATCACCCAGTCCGGCGCGCCGCTCTTCACCGCCGACGATATTTCCAGCGGCCAGGAAGTGTTCCTGAAATACGGCCTGATGGATAATGGCAGCATCTGGGGGCATGGCGCCTATCTCGGCCCGGATTTCTCGGCGAGTACCTTGCATGCGATGGCGCTTTATCTCGCCGACCAGATCGCCGGGCAGAAGTTCCAGCAGCCTTATGCGGCCCTGGCGCCGGAGGACAAGGCTGCGGTTGACGGTGCGGTCGCCGCCCGGCTGAAGCACAATGGCTATGATGCCGGCACTGATACGCTGACCCTGCCGCTTGCCGATGATCATTTCTTCACTGCGGAACAGGAGCGCTGGCAGGCCTATTTCCAGGATCCCGCCAAGGATGGCGGCCTCAAGGCTGGCCTCATCACCGATCCCACCGAGCTCCACCAGCTCAGCGCCTTCTTCACCTGGGCGGCCTGGGTCGCGGCGGCGGAACGGCCCGGCACGGCGCATTCCTATACCAACAACTTTCCGTTTGACCCGCTCGCCGGCAACCAGCCGACCGCGGCGGCCGTCATCTGGAGCGTGCTCAGCATCGTCTTCCTGCTGGGTGGCATCGGCGTCGTGCTGCTGGTTTCGGGGCGCTTCGAGGATATCGGCTGGCATGGCGATTTCCGTCCCGGCGCCGGCAGCCTGACGCAGCAGGCCGGTACGCCGGCGCAACGCGGCATCATCAAATTCGTCGTCGTCGCAGCCGGTCTGTTCTTCGCCCAGACGCTGCTCGGCGGTGCCGTTGCCCATTACCGCTCGGAGCCGGGCGATTTCTATGGTCTCGATCTTTCCGTCATTTTCCCCAGCAACCTGATGCGCACCTGGCATCTGCAGACGGCGATCTTCTGGATCGCCACCTGCTTCGTCGCCGGTGCGCTCTTCGTCGCGACCCTGCTCGGGCGCGGCGCGCCGGCGATCTATCGGCTCGGCATGAACGTGTTGTTCGTGGCCTTGGCGGTCGTGGTCTTCGGCAGCCTGCTCGGCGAATGGGCCGGCATGAGCCAGTGGTTGCGCGACAGCTGGTTCTGGATCGGCAATCAGGGCTGGGAATATCTCGAGCTCGGTCGGCTGTGGCAGATCCTGCTGGCGATCGGCCTCGGTCTCTGGATGGTGCTGCTCTATCTCGCCGTGAAGCCGGCCCTCAAGGATCCCGCGCGCAAACCGCTGGTGGTGTTCTTCCTGCTCGCCTCGCTGGCGATTCCGCTTTTCTATGTGCCGGCGCTGTTCTTCGGCGCCCGCACCAATTTCACCGTGGTCGATCTCTGGCGTTTCTGGATCGCCCATCTGTGGCTGGAAGGCTTCTTCGAATTCTTCGTCACTGTGGTGGTGGCGATCATCCTGCAGGAACTGGGTCTTGTCAGCCGGCGGGCGGCACTCCGCACCATGTATCTCGATGCTATCCTGTATTTTGCCGGCGGGGTCATCGGCACCGGCCATCACTGGTATTTCTCCGGCCAGACCGAGATGAACATGGCGCTCTCGGCCATCTTTTCGGCTTTGGAAGTGGTGCCGCTGACCCTGATCACCCTCGATGCCTGGCCCTTCATCAAGATGACGCAACTGCCGGACAGTCCGGCGGCGCGCCACAAATGGACCTTCCTGCTGCTGATGGGTGTCGGCTTCTGGAACTTCGTCGGTGCCGGCATTTTCGGCTTCCTCATCAACCTGCCGATCGTCAGCTATTTCGAGGTCGGCACGGTGCTGACGCCCAATCACGGCCATGCCGCGCTGATGGGCGTCTTCGGCATGCTGGGCGTCGCCTTGATGGCCTTCATGCTGCGCGAGACAGTCGGCGAGGCAGTCTGGCAACGCATCGGCAAGCTGTTCGGCTGCGCCTTCTGGGGCCTCAATATCGGCCTTGCCGGGATGGTGGTCTTCAGCCTCTTCCCCGGCGGCATCTTCCAGGTGCTGGATGTGATCGAGCACGGCTACTGGCATGCCCGCAGCCTCGACTACACCGCGACACCCTTTGCCCGCACCCTGGAATGGCTGCGGCTCCCCGGCGATCTCATCTTCATCCTGTTCGGGTCGCTGCCGGTCGTGCTGGCCGCGCTGATCGGCTATGTCCGTCTCTGGCTTGATCGGCTGAAGCCGAAGAGGCAGAGTCCGGGCGCTGGAGCGGCCCAGGAGGCCTAGGCCGGCGCTGCGGATACAGACAGGGTGCCAGGATGAACGACCAGAGCAAGATCGCCGCCACAAGCGAGGCACAGGCACCGATGGAGACCCGCATCATTGGCCTCTGGCGCTATCCGGTGGCGAGCATGCGTGGCGAAGCGCTCGACGAACTGAGCTTTGGCCCCGATGGCGTCATCGGCGATCGCGGCTATGCGGTGCTCGATACGGTCAAGAACGCGCTGGTCGGCTCATCGCGCCCCGGCTGGGACGCGCTCATTACCTGGAATGCCCGCTATCTCGGGCCGGTCACCCTGGGTGCGCCGTTGCCGCCGGTCGAGATCAGCTTTCCCGATGGCGGCAGCGTGACCAGCGCCGATGCCGATTGCGATGACCGGCTGTCGGCGCGTCTCGGCAAGCCGGTGCGCCTGGTGCGCAATGACGGCAGTGTCGTGCCGCCGCGTTATGCCCTGGCACCCTGCCATTTCCTCACCACCGCCAGCCTGGCGGCTTTCCGGGAGATCTATCCGGAGGGCACCTTTGAGCCCGCCCGGTTCCGGCCCAATCTGTTTCTTGATTGCGGCCCGGCCAAGGGTTTCCTGGAACAGGCCTGGCATGGCTGGCATCTGCGCGGCGCGTCGGCGGCGGATGCGGAGCTCAACATGACCGAGGATTGCGTGCGTTGCGCCATGACGGTGCGGGCCCAGGGCGATCTGCCGAAGGATCCCCGTATCCTGCATACGGTGACCCAGTTCAACGACACCAATTGCGGCGGCTATGCTGCGGTGGCACGGCCGGGACGGCTGGCGCGCGGCGCCACGATGACCATCGCGCCGTAACCTGGCTCGCTGCCGTCAGGCCTCGGGATGTGTCAGGGGCCGTCCCAGCAGCAATTCTCGGCAATTCAGCGCCAGGATACAGAGCACCAGCGCGAGGGCGGTGCTGTTGGCCGCCATCAGCGCCGGCGAGCCGATGAGGACGCCATAGGTCAGCCACAGGCCGGAGCCCAGCGCCATCATCAGATACATGACCAGCGAGACGTCGCGGGCTGAGCGGCTGCGCCAGATCTTCAGCGCCTGCGGCAGAAAGGATGACGTCGTCAGGCAGGCGGCGGTGAAGCCGATCATCTCGATCCAGGCAGGATTGTTCATCTGAGGGTCACTTCGGCGGCCCGAAGCCGCACCGATGGTCGCATCGTGAGGCATCGGTGCTATGCCGCCGAATCAGCCTCGGGAGATCCGGCGGGGTGGAACCCGTGTATCAGCTGGCTTCCTTGACCGGGCGGGTGCCCTTGGCCAGTTTCTCGATGCGGTAACGGCTCATGGCATCGTCCACCGTCGACCAGGCGCGCCGCGACCATTCGATCTTGGCACTGTCATAATCGTCGAACGGACCGAACCATTGTTCGCCACCGCCGGCCGCCGGCTCGCAGAAAGTGGTATCGGCATAGGGACAGCCGACCACCCAATAGACGGTCTCACCGCCTTCTTCCTCGATGCGGAAGCGGGCATTGGCCTGGTCAACGGATTCCCAGGCACGCTTCTGCCATTCGGATTTGGCGTCGTCATATGAGGAAAACGGGCCGTAGCGGTGTTCTTTGCCACCGTCCTGGAGACGGTTGAAATTGGTGTCGGCGTAGAGGCCGCCAACCACCCAATAACGTTTCATAATCGAGCACACCCCAATTGTGGTCGCCGAACCTGATCCGGATGCTGATTTGGTCGAAAAGACGCAATTGCAGCATCGAAATTCAACGGTCATCAGTTTAAGCTAAAAACCGAGTCGCGAACATCACGAAATTGACCTGCCTGTGCTAACAAACCCTTATGGCATCTGCCAAATTCGCTTGCGGCGACGGGGCTGTCAGGCGAGAGGTTCGTGGTGCAGAGCAGCATGAGAGAAAAACAGGGAGAATTTTAGATGTCCAAGGGCATGCAGCCGAAGGATTTCGCCGAGCTCTACGACATGTTCCAGGCCAATGTGTCGCGCTATGACTGCGGGCGTTTCTGCAGCCCGCTGAACCATGGCGGCGGCCCCGTCTGTTGCTCGACACAGCATGCAGTGCCGGTGGTCGAGAAGGCGGAATATGACCTGCTGAAGACGCGGACGGATCTCTGGCACCGCTTCAAGCCCTACGATGCCACCACCAAGAAGATCGTCAACGAGCTGGGGAAATCCTGCCTCGCGATTGAATGCAAGGGGGCCCGCCATTGCGAGCGCGACAACCGCACGCTCGCTTGCCGCGCTTTCCCCTTTTATCCGTATATCAACAAGGAAGGCGAGTTCATCGGCCTTGGTACCTATTGGATCTATGAGGATCGCTGCTGGCTGATCTCCAACATGCAGGTAGTGGAGCGGGACTTCCTGCAGGAATTCATCGCCGCCTACGAATTTTCCTTCGCGAAGGACCCGGCTGAGTTCGAGACCATGAAGCAGCATTCGGCCACCCATCGCCGCACCTTCACGCGGGCGAAGCGGCCGATCTTCCTGATCGCCCGCGAAGGCGGCTTCCTCAAGGTGCTGCCCGGCGGCAAGGGCATCGTCAAGGTCAGCCGCGAAGACCTGCCGCGCATCGGCGTCTACAAATCCGAGCGCGCCTATGCGAAAGCCGTGAAGGCCGCGAAGGGTGAGTTGCCTCAACAATCTGTGATAGCAAACTGATAATTATTCCTATACTGTAAAGCGCATATCGTTCATCACCCGGTTCGATCATGCGCTTGCTCAGTCTGTGCCTGTTTCTGCTCGCCGCGTTCCTGATACGACCCAGCGCGGCGCATGCCGACTGGGTCGAGATGGGCGCCCAAGTTAAATGCGATAGTGCCGCCGGCACGTTTCGCATCCTGCCCTATTGGGACAGCAGTTCCGGCAAGGCCAAGGTCGAGCCCGGCTTCCAGGTCGTGAAGCCGGGTGTCTCGACCCATAGCTGCACCTTCGGCAAGCGGGTCCTGCGCGTACAGATCGCCGTCATCGCACCGAACGCGCAGCATTGCGGCGGTGCCGGTGCGGCCATCGTCAATAGTGCGGCGATCGACAATGTCGAATTGCTCAGTGATCGTGTCGCCATCGATGACGACTGCGACAGTGACAAGCCGGTCATCGACATCAAGTTGCATTATGCCGACGGCGTCGGGACCTCGACGCAATGCGTCGGATCCGCCGACGATCTGTTCACCGATCGCAAGGTGGTTCCCGGCAATTGCCAGGCCGCGACGATCGAGATCGATCGGCTATCGGCGGAATATAGCAAGATCGATCACGATCTCGCCGATCCGGCAACCCAACAGGCACAATCGGCGACCAAGCTGGCGCCTGACGAGGACCTGGCAAAGCTCTATGCCGCGCTGGCTGATCCGGCCGGCACACCGATTTGCAGCCATTGGCCGGCCGATGCGACTTCCGGCCCGCCGCGTTATGCCCGCATTGCCGGCCAGGAGGGCGAGCGGGTCTATATCCACCAGGCCCATCCGCAGCTCTGCCGACGACCGGATGACGATGGGTGCGGGGACAAGGCCTATGTCATCCCCGGCGATCGGGTCGAGCTGCGTTTCATCTGCGGCGCCTGGTCCAATGTCCTCTACCAGCCGCGTATCAAGTCCAGCCCCGCGACTGCCGGATGGGTCGAAACGAGCCGACTCTATGCGGCCGATCCGCTCGGGAAAACGCCGTCACCCGCAGCCGATACGCTGGCCGTCACGCCGTTATTCGCCGCCGTCCAGAGGGGCAATCTCGACAGCGCCCGAAAACTCCTGGAGGCGGCCACCCCGCAAGCGCGCACCGACGAGGTGCCCCAGGTCCTGGGGTTGGCGGCGATGATGGGCGATCTCGATATGCTGAACATGATGCTGTCGAACGGTCTCCATCCGGACGATGTCGATGCCGGCGACGAGCAGAAGCGCACACCGTTGATGCAGGTTGCCAGTGGCAAGGGCATTAGTTCCCCCGTTGCGGCGGGCGACGATAGCGGCCGGCAGAGGACGGTCGATGCGACGGTGATTGCCAGGCGGCTGATCGCGGCAGGCGCCAAGCTTGATGCCCAGGATAGCCAGGGTGCGACGCCGCTCTTCTATGTCGCTGCGGAGAACAACATCCGGGTTGCCGGGGTTCTGCTCGATGCCGGTGCCGATGTGAATGTCGTCGCCAAGGGAGGCGCGGAGCAAGGTTATACGCCGCTGATGCGGGCGATTGACGCCTATCCGGCGACCCTTGATCCAAGCCTCGTCCAGCTCCTGCTCGATCACGGCGCGAAGCCGGACTTCCACACTGGTGACGTCCTCGATCCGGTGCCGAGCTACACCGGGGAAACTGCCCTGACGGTGGCGGCGCGGCAGGGCTATATGACGGTTGCCCGCTTGCTCCTGGAGCATGGCGCCAATCCGGCGCTGGCGCGCGCAGATGGTGCCTTGCCGGCTGACATCGCTGAAAAAAGCCACTATCCCAAGCTCGCCGCGTTGATCCGGCAATATGCTGCGAAGAAGCAATAAGGCCGATAAAGCGGCATACGGCTTCATGGGAGGTAGATAGCAAGTCAGTCGGCGGTTGCCTGAGCCGGTGCATTATCGGCCATGTCAAAAGCGTCGACGATGCTGCGCCGCCGTCGAAAGGCCAGTGCCCATGCCACCAGCGAGATGCCGACGGCGATGAGTATCGGCAATGTCAGGCCGTGCTGTTCGGCCGTCGCACCGACCAGCAAGGTGCCGATTCCGGCGGCAAGACGCAGCAGCAGAAAGCGCGTGGCCATGACGCGGCCGCGCTGGGATTCCGCGATCGAGAGTTGCAACAGGGTGACCGTACCGGTGCGGCGGATCTCGCCGGCGATGCCGAAGAGGATCATGGCGACCAAGGCGAGGACAAACTGGTCGACCAGGACTAGCCAGGCGATGGCGATCGTATAGAAGAGAAAAGCCCAGAGGACGCGTTCCGGCGAGACCGCCTTGCTGCCACGATGGGCCAGCCACAGGGCTGCGAACGTCGCCCCCAGCCCACCGGCCGTCATCAAGGCTGACATGCCGCCCACACCCCGGCCCAGCACGTGATCGGCATAGGCCGGCAGCATTTCATAGATCCCGTTGCCCATGGCATCGCCGACCAGCGCCAATAGGAGCAGCGTTCTGATGCCGCGATGGCCGAGGATGTAGCGGACACCGTCCCAGAGATCGTGATGCACTGGCCGGCCGCTCGGCACTGGCGGCTGGAAATCCGCCGGTGTCTTCAGGCAGAGTGTGGTGGCGATATAGATCGCATAGCCGACAACATTGCTGGCAAAAGCGGTCGCCGCGCCGAAGCCGTGGATCAGCCAACCGGCGATGGCCGGGCCGGCGAAGATCGCGAACTGAGTATAGGCGGCATTGACGGCGATGGCCGCCGGGAGCCGCTGGCGTGCGACGAAGCGTGGCAGCATGCCGAACATCGCCGGGATGCTGAAGCCGTGGATTGTCCCCTGCAAGGCGACCAGGACTGCCAGCCACCAGATGGTCAGCTGGCCCGAAGCGGCGAGCACCGTCAACGCCAGGGCCTGGAGCAGCGCCAGTGCGGCGGTGACCAGGTTGATCCAGAGCCGGTCGACGCGGTCGGCCAAGACACCGCCCCAGGGCAGGATCAGGACATTCGGGACGATCTCGATCAGGGCGACGATGGCGAGCCAGGTGGTGGAATGGGTGAGCTCCCAGGCGGTCCAGGAAACCGCCACTTCCTGGATGAAGAAGCTGAGCCAGGAGGCAATCGACCCCACGGTATGGGTGCGGAAATTGCGATCCGCAAAAGCCTCGCCGATGCCGCCCAGACTGATCTTCACGCGCCGCTCCCCACGCCCTGACCGCCAGCATCGGGCCTCAGCGGCGATCGGCAAAGCGCTTTATCGTCAAGCGACGGGATAAATCAGGCCGCCGGCTTACGCGCCTTTTCCTTCGCATACAGGAAGGTGCCGAGCAGTAGCCAGCGTCGCGCTTGCGCCTCCTTGCCCGGCACAGCGGTCAGCGGCGTCGCGTAATGCCAGAAGGGAAGGCGATAGATGGTGAGGCCGCCCAGGCTCGCCACCGGCACCATCTCGGTGAAATGCCCAGCCTTGGCATAGACCAGATATTGGTGCTGCACGGCGCGATTAGCGAGCGAGAGATGGATGTCGAGATAGCCCTGCGCTGCCCGCTTGTTTTCCGGGTGGTGATCGTTATGCGGGCCGGCATAGTCACCCGGACCATAACACAGAACCTGCTGGCCACCCTTGGGATCGAGCTTGCGGCCGACCACGGTCTCGGCAAAGGCAATGAAGCTGTCGCTGGACAGGAGATCAATGAGGCCGATCTCACGGGCGACGGCCATGGCCTTGCCACGGCGGTTCTCGAGATAGGCCGTCATCACCCGGGCCGTCTTCGGCAGCCATTCCTCGTAATCCTGCTGCATCTCCCAGATGGTCTCGGGTGGGATCGGCGCCTCCATGCGGGTGAGATGCGGCAGCATCTTCTCCTCCAGCACCCGGCGGAGATTTTCTGCCTGTTTCTTCGCCACCATGCCGTCGAGGGCGATGAAACGCTGCCGCGGATCGGCGAGCGCGCCACAGATCGCCTGGTCCCTGCCGGCCAGCACCCGGCGCCCGGCGGGGCTCAAGAGGTCTTCGAATTCACGGGGAATCTGCTGCATGGGGGCGCCCAGTTCTGTTCCATCGCGCGTCTATAGCCCGGCTTTCCGCCGGTGGTCAAAACCGCCGCCTGCAGTGCAGGGCCGGCTTCGTCGCATTTGTCACAAGCTTTGACTATGCTGTGCCTGGCCTGAAGCATGGGGAAGAGGCTGTCGGAGATGCGATTGCGCGGAGTAAAGCCGGTTGTTGCCACCGGCATTGTCGGGGCGATCCTGCTGCTGCTCGTGACAGGAATGCCGCGTCTCGCCACGGCCGGAGGAGAGAGCGGCGACTTTGATCTCTATGTGCTCAGCCTGTCCTGGTCGCCGGAATATTGCGCCGGCCACCAGAACGATGCCACGCAATGTGCGGCCGACAAGCATTTCGGCCTGGTCGTGCATGGGCTCTGGCCGCAATACACGACGCCCAGGCCCGACCCCGCCTCAGGGAAGCCAAGCGGCTGGCCGGCCAATTGCCGCAGCGCCGCCAATCCGGCCCCGCCGGAGGAAGCGACGGCCGTCTGGCCCAGCCTCGGCCTCTATCGCCACGAATGGCAGACCCATGGGACCTGCACCGGCCTTGCCCCGGACAGCTATGTCGATTTGACCAAGGAATTGCGGCAGCGTTTCCAGATGCCCGCCGCCTTGCTGCCGGAAGGGCGTGACCAGGTGATCGGCGCCGATCAATTGCGGGAAGCCATCGTCGCCGCCAATCCCGGTCTCGCGGCCGAGGATCTGGCCCTGGTCTGCCACCGCAACCGGCTGGCGGAAATCCGCCTGTGCCTCAGTCGCGACGGATCGCATGATTATGCCGCCTGTCCGGCCACCGTTTCCAACGACGATCCCTGCCCAGACTCGATCCGGATTCGCGGGCTTGGTAACTGAGCGGCTTTGCGCTAAGACGCGGAAAGCCGGGCGGTGTCGGGCAAGCAATTGAGTTCGAACGGTCCGATCCGATAAGATCGCTGCCGGGCGACCGGCCGATCTCCAGCAAGAGTAAGTGATGACCCAATCCTTGGCAGCGAATCCGGAAGGCTCCACCCCCAGGGATTCTCTGCGGCTGGAGAGCGAGCGTCTCATCCTGCGTCCTTTGGCGCCGGGCGATGCCGATCCGATCACCGCCTTGGTCAATGACTGGGATGTGGTGCGCTACACCGCCATGATCCCCTTTCCCTATCAGCGGCAGATGGCGGTGGATTTCATCCAGTCGCAGGCCGCGGTCGATCCCACCGGCTCCTTCAACCTCGCCATTGTCCGCAAGGCGGATAACGCCTTGATCGGCTGCATCGGCCTCATCCGCGGGCAGCAGGCAGCGACGGCAGAGCTCGGCTATTGGCTCGGCCGGCCGTTCTGGTCCCAGGGCTATGGCAGCGAAGCGGTGCAGCGCCTGGTCGATTTCGCCTTTACCGAGCTCGGCCTCGCGCAGCTGATCGCCAGCGCCGTGCCGACCAATCTCGCCTCGCACCGGGTGCAGGAGAAGAACGGCTTCGTCATCGATGGCGCCGAGGAAATCGCCGCACCGGCCCGCGGCCATCCGCTGCAGGTGATCCGGCGCCGGCTCGATCGCGCCGACTGGCCGCCGAAGGCGCCGATGCGCATTGTCACCGTGGTGGCGGTAGCCCTGGTCGATGCCGACGGGCGCATCCTGCTGGCGCAGCGGCCGGCGGGCAAGAGCCTGGCCGGTCTGTGGGAGTTTCCCGGCGGCAAGCTGGAGGCGGGGGAGACACCGGAAGCCGCCCTCATCCGCGAGCTGCATGAAGAGCTGGGGATCGACGTGAAGGCCAGCTGCCTGGCGCCGCTCACCTTCGCCTCGCATACCTATGAGCGCTTCCACCTGCTGATGCCGCTTTATGTCTGCCGCCGCTGGCAGGGCAGCGTCAGCGGCCGCGAGGGCCAGAAGCTCGCTTGGGTGCGGCCGCACCAGTTGAAGGAATATCCCATGCCGCCGGCCGACGAGCCGTTGATCCCGATGCTGCTCGACCTGCTGTGACCAGGCCTTGTGGCGCCGGCAGCGGCGTCAGAGCGTGAGGCCAGGCGGCAGCGGCCGGTTCAGTTGCGCCTGCACGCGCTCATGCGTGGCGAGATCGCGCACCCATTCGTAATAGACGCCCTTGAGCGTGGCGATGATTGCGCCCGCGGCCTGCAACCGGTTGATGCCGGCAGCGTGGTGCGGTGGCGGTGAGGCCGTCGCATCCTCGATGACGGCAACGCGATGGCCGAGGCTGATGAGGCCAATTGCCGACTGGCCGACGCAGACATCGGTTTCCAGGCCCGTGAGAACGAAATCGCGCCGTCCTGTTGCGTCGATGGCGGCGCGGATATCCGGCTGACCACAGAGGCCGAAGACCATCTTGTTGAAGACGGTGACATCGGCCGGTAATTCCTTGAGGAGCTCCGGCACCAGAGAGCCGTTCGCCGGGATATCTTCAGCCGTTGCAATGACGGGAATGTCGAGGATGCGGGCAACCCGCATCAACCAGGCGATACGCGCCACCAGCGGTTGGCGCTGATCCAGCGGCAGCTTGTCGAGGAAGTATTGCTGCACATCGATGACGACCAGGCAGCTGCGGTCGCGCTCCAGCAAATCCTGCGACCGGTCCATGATCTATTCCCCCAAATGCTTGCTGCTTGATCGGATAAGGCTTTCTTCAGCGCGATCCTGATCGCTGAGACGGGCCTTGGCAAGGCCAAGGCTGCTGCAGATCCCGGGGGTTGCTGCAGATCACTGGCGCGGGGCGCCGAGGAAGTCCTTGAGATTGGTTTTGCCGCTGCCCGGGCGCAGCGGCTGCTGCTGCGATTGATGCGGCGCCCAGCCGGTCAGGAACAGGATCTGGAAGGTGGCGACCAGCCGCCCCTCGGCATTGGCATAGTCCTGGGCATAAAGCGCCGCCGCATGGGCAAGCACGCTGCGCCGGGTCGGCCGGTGCAGTCGGTCCACCACCAGATTGGCTTCGCCCATGCCGCGCAGATCGGCGAGCAGCTTCATGAAATCGCCATAGGTGACGGTGATGGTCTCGCTATCGACCACCGGCAAGGCAAAGCCCGCCCGCTGCATCAGCGCTGCGGCATCGGCGACTTCGGCGAAAGGCGAGACGCGCGGGCTGATGCCGCCGGTCTCGGCCAGTTCCGCCCGCATCAGGCAGTCGCGCAGTTCCTGCAAGGTGCGGCCGCCGAACATGGCGCCGAGAAAGAGACCATCCGGCTTCAGGGCGTCGCGGATCTGCAGTAGGGCACCCGGCAGATCATTGACCCAGTGCAGATTGAGATTGCTCATGATGAGATCGAGCGCGCCTGGCTTGATCGGCAGCCATTCCTCGTCGAGGATCACCGCCGGGCCATTGCGGCGTGCCAGTTGCAACATGGTCGGCGAGAGGTCGGCCTGCAGTAGGGTCTCGATCCCGCCGCGACCACCACGCAATTCGGCGAGGCTGCCGATGCGGCAACCGAGATCGAGGGCCAGCGGAAAACGGTGCGTGATGTCATCGAGCCGGTCGAGCAGACGCTCGGCGATCTCGGCGATGAGAAAACCGTGATCGTCGAAACCTGCGGCTGCCCGGTCGCGCCGGCGGCGCAGAAGCTGGCGGTCAAAGATGCGGGCTTTGGCTGGAACCGTCGACGACAAGGCGGCGGCGGTCTCTGGCGGCTGCGGAGACTTGCTCATGCTTTTTCACTAGGCCAGTCGCGGCGCCGATGCAACGATGCATTGGGCACAATCGCATCAGGCGTGCGGATGCGCACAGATGCGTCATCTGCCTTGGGATGGCATCGCGCCTGACTTGGCAAGGTGGGTTCGGCGAGGTGGGCGCCGGCTTGACAAGCGAAGCGGCCCGATGCGCCAATGGCGCATGCTGAAAACTGTTACCGCGACACCGCTGATCCGGCCGCTGCTCGATGTTTCCGGGCGAGTGGGGCGTTATCTGGTCGATGCCGTCCTGCCGCCGCGCTGCCTGAAATGCGGCATCCTGATCGACGCACCGGAAAGCCTCTGTCCTGGCTGTTGGGCGGGATTGCGGTTTCTGGCGGCGCCGGCATGTGCCTGCTGCGGCTATCCCTTCGAGACGGCGGCGGAGGCAGGTGCACTTTGTGCCGCCTGCATGGCCGTCCGGCCGCCCTATCGCAAGGCGCGGGCCGCCTGGGCTTATGACGACGGTTGCCGCGACCTCATCCTTGCCTTCAAGCATGCCGACCGGCTCGATCTCGCCAAGCCCTTTGCCCGCTGGATGGCGCAGGCTGGCGCGGAACTGTTGGCGGAGGCCGATCTCATCACCCCGGTGCCGCTGCATTGGCAGCGCCTGCTATCCCGGCGCTACAACCAGGCCGGGCTGCTGGCCCAGGCCCTGGCTCGGCTCGCTGACCGCTCGCTGGCGCCCGATCTGCTGCGCCGCCGCAAAGCCACCCAGAAGCAGGGCCATCTCAGTCGCCTCGGCCGCCGTCGCAATGTGCAGGGGGCTTTCGAGCTCGTGCGCCGGGGGCGGCAACTTGTCGCAGGGAAGCGGGTGCTGCTGGTCGATGATGTCGTCACCACCGGGGCGACCATCGAAGGCTGCTGCCGGGTCTTGCTCGCTGCCGGTGCCGCCTCGGTCGATATCCTGGCTTTGGCCCGGGTCGTGCGGCCCCGGTAGGACTTCTCACCACCTTATTTACGTATGTTTCGCTGGCACGCATTTCTGTGCGCAAGCTCACAATCAGGAACTTTTCGGGAACTGTGCGGCCTCAAGCCAGCCTTGCGGCAGACGCAAGCAGGATGTCCTTGCCAACCTCGTATTAACGTCCAAATGTTATCGTGACGCTTCGGTTGCGACGGACTCGGGAATTTATGGCTCGAGCAGCCCGTCCCATTGCAGGAGCCGCGAAGGAGCCCTTGAACCCATCATGGCGCAGGTTGAGATCTATACGACAATGATTTGCCCGTATTGCTACCGGGCGAAGAAATTGCTCGATACGAAGGGCGTCACTTACACGGAAATCGACGTCATGACCGATGGCAAGCTGCGCGCCGAGATGCGTGAGCGAGCCGGCGGCCGGACCTCAGTCCCGCAGATCTTCATCAATGGCCGGCATGTCGGCGGTTGCGACGATCTTTATGCCCTCGATCGCCAGGGCGGCCTCAGCCCGCTGTTGCAGCAGGCGCCGGTCTGATCCCCATGGTCTGATCCACGGCTGGAACATTCCCGTCTGAAATTGCCAGTCTGTTCCGGCGATGGAACAGCGATCCGATTTGCTGCTATTCTCGCCTCAGATGATCCGGGCTGAACGGCCCTGGTAGCGACAGAGCGAGGGCAATCATGAGCAGTTCCGCATCCGCATCGGCCTTCAAGGCTGCCTGCGTGCAGATGACATCTTTGCGCGATGTCGAGCCCAACCTGCCCCTCGCCGGCGATCTCATCCGGCAAGCCGCTGGCGCTGGCGCTAGGCTGGTGATGACCCCGGAAAACACCACCATCATCGAGCCCGACCGCAAGCTGGCGCTTGCCAAGGCGCTGCCGGAAGATCGCCATCCCGG
>DATMUQ010000308.1:0-4131 GCA_035563795.1 Terriglobales bacterium
AGAACACTTTGACCGCCATCAGCCGGTTGAACTGCGCCCCCGCCGACATGGGTTTTCCGCCGCGGGAGAGCGTGTGGTAGAGGTGGCGCTGATAGCGTTGCAGCACCGGGCGCGTCACCTCCGTCATCCGCACAATGCCGCGCTCCGCGCACCAGGCCGTGAAGGCCTTGAGCGCCATCTCCTTGAACACCAGCGTGTCATGGGCGTAGTTGCGCGCCCGCAAATAATCGAGATGGGCGTTGATGTAGCGCTCGGCCGCCGCCGTCTCGCTGTGTCTCACAGAGGGCATGGATCAATCCCTCAGCAGCTAGAAGCAGCTAAAGGAACTAAATTATGATGCGGCTCTGGGTACGACCGCCCATTCACAGTACCCCGGTGATGTGCATTTTTGCTCTCCGCATCACTGTTGGCATGCAAAGCCGCATCCAGATTGGGCTTTGCGGCAATCTCCACACCCCGCCCATCCCCCGACATCACCCCGACCGAGGGCCGACCGGACCCCGACCGATGCCTATTCAACCCCGACCGCTCAGCATCGTATATTAAAGTGTCGGCCTCGATCAGGCCGGACAGATGCGGATCGGCACCGCCGTCACCGTCATAGACCAGCTCATACACAAACCCGCGCTCCACCCGATGCACGATCAGGTATTCGAGGTCGGTGAGACGACTGAGGTGCAGCTTGAGCTGGGTATCGCTGAGGCCTGTCCGTTCGCGCAATTCGCGGCGGGTGAAGCGCACCTCGCTGCGGGCCATGCATTTGGCCGTGGCACGCTCCGCCACAAGCCCACACACCGCCACCAGCATCCGGCGGGTCTGCGGCGGCAGCTCGTCCAAGGACCGCCCTAGCACCTCGTGCGCAAGCCGGTTGGCAAGCGCAATATCAGATGGCGCCACCTCCACATAGTCGATGGAACGGCCGCGGTGCATCACCGTCTTCACCGTCCGCTGATGCTGGTGTAAGAGCGCGATGGCATCGATCAGGGTCAGGTATTTCTGGTGATCGCGCCGGGTGCGCGTCTTCTCGTCCAAGAAGGTGAGCTGATCGGCATAAGGATTGACCACAGCAAGCGGCTTCAACAAGCGCTGGGCATTCCTATGCAACCCCGTCAGCGCTTCGGCCTCGCTGTCCGCCAAGAGGCCCGCCAGCGTGCGGCTCTGGCGCTGGCGCATCTGGATGGCGCGGGTCTGTTCGCGGCTCTCGTCAATGGTCAGCACCAAACAGCGATTAAGCAGCTCTTCGTCGATGTCGATGGCCGTCGTGGTCAGGAACAGCATTACCGGTCCCTCGACGTGATACTCCTGGGTGACAAGCTGGCCCGTCTCCGGGTCCTTGCCGGTGGAGGCGATGGTGAGTTCGCCCTGGCTCTGCAACAACTTCAACGCATAGGAGGCCTGCCGCACGCCTTCCTCTTCGGCGATGGCGAGGATTTTATGTTTCAGGTCCTTCTCGCCGAGATAGAAGAGGCTCTGTCCCGTCATCGCCGAGTACTGCACCCGGTCCTCGTCCGGCACGAGCCGCAACACCGCCTCCATCAGCGCCGATTTGCCCGCCGCGCTGGTGGACTGCACGATGATGGCGAGCGGCGTCGAGAGCTTCCTGGAGATCGCCGCCAGATACCCCACAAGCGCATTGGTGGGCTCGCCGACAAGCCCGGTCCTGCCGAAGTCGTCCATCAGCCGCTCGGTCAGGTGCGGATCGCGCAAGTAAGCGAGCGCGGCCTCTTCATCGGCTTTGGCCATCTCGGTTGCCGTGGAAGCCTTCGGCGTCATCGCCGCCTGGATGGTGGTGTCCTGCAGCTCTTCCAGCTTGAGCAGCAACCGCCCCAGATCACGCTGGATGGCAGATTCTTCGCACTCCAGCTCGGCCGCGGCGGCTTTCGCGTAAAGCTGGCGGCCCTTGGCGGCGTAAAGATCGAAGGTATCGACATGCAGCCCGCTCCCGTTCGTCACCAGCACATTGACCCGCAGCACCTCATAGCTGCTGTTCTTCGCCAGGCCCCGCACCCGGTAGCGCCGGTCGCCGAACGTCACGCTCACCTCGCGCGCATTCGTCTCGGCCGCTACTTCCGGCTCCGGCGCTTCGCCGCCGGCCCGCGCCGGCAGGGCAATGTCATCGTCGCCGGCAGCGGGCGCGGCATCGAGAGAAGAAGCGGCTAAGGAAGATGGCGGGGTTTCCGGGGCGGGCGCTTTCGCTGCGGATGATGATGGTGGCGCAGTTTCAGGTGCGGGCGCCGGTTGCGCGGCAACCGCTGCGGCTTTCTTCACGGGCGGCGTTGCGGGACGCTCGATGACAGGGGCTGCAATCTCTTTAGCTGCTAATGCGGGCGGCGTGATGATGGGCAGCGGCATGTCGGCGGCACTGGTCGGTGGCGATGGCATGGCACCGTCGCCCAGCCATTCGGCCTTGCGGATCAACACCCCCAGCGACTTGGCGGCGGGCGTCACCTTCAAGGCATAGTCGTTCGCGTCCATCCCCTTGGGGAACGGGACGCGGTAGCAGGCGATCCCGTCCGCCAGCAATTGCCCGGCGATCTTGCCCGCGCCGCGCTCGCCCGCATCGTCCCGGTCGAAGGCGATCACCACACGGGCGATGTTGTGCTGGCGGAGCGCCGCCAGGTGATCGGCCGTGAAGCCCTCCACCCCATAGGCCGCCGTCACATTGCGATAGCCCGCGCACCAGAACGTCATCGCGTCGATCAGCGCCTCGCACAAGATGATCTCGCCGCCGCTTGCCGCGATGCCCTCCAGATTCCACACGCCTTTATGGGGTCCGGGGAGATAGAGGTGCTTGGGCGTTCCGGCGCGCAGATTGTCGATGATCTTGCGGCCGTACATCTCGGTGGCGTGGCCTTGCGTATCGAGGATCGGCACCACCAGGCTGCCGTTGAAGTGTTCATGGCCGCTGGCCCGGTAAATCCCGATCCGCTCCAGCCTGGCCCTGATCTCGGCGCCGTCCTTGCGCTGCTTGTTGGGGAGCCGCAGCCCCAGCGTCCGATTGGCGTAGCCCAGCTTGAAGGTCTCGATCAGCGCCGGATCGGTCAGGCCCCGCGCCGCCAGATAGGCCAACGCCTCCGGCGAGGCTTTGAGAGTCTGGTGGTAATAGTCCGTCACCTGGTCGAGCAGCGCCTGGTCGTCGGCGTCCATCGACACCGGCGGCGGCAGCGCCCGCACCGTGCCGTGCTTCACCGTCCCGGTCGTGATCGATCCCAGACCTTCCCGCAGCAGCTCCACGGCATGGCGGAAGCTCACCCCGTTTTTCTTCATCGCCCAGTCGATCGGGCCGCCCGCCGCGCCGCAGCCGAAGCAATGGAACAGGTTCTTCTCCGGCGTGATGGTGAGCGAGGCCGTGTCGTCCTCATGGAACGGGCAGCGGCCCACCTGGTCGCGGCCCCGGCGCTCCAGCCTGATCCCGGCCGCCTCGACCAGCCGGGCTACCGACACCTCCGCCTTCAGCCGCTCCAGCTCCGACTCGGCGATCCGCGCCATGGGGTTCCTCGTGTCAAAAAACCGCCCCTGCCCAAAAACCTGTCAAGCGGGAATCGGCAAAACAACTCGACTGAGGTTTACAATGATATGTGGTAGAGTCAACCGACCTCCAAAACGGCCCCTAAATGAGGACTGCAATTTTGAACGCGACAGCCCCGGCTCCCATGACCCCGATGGCCCCCGACGAGAAGGCGTTCTGCAAGGCCATGGGCGGGCGCATCGCCGAGTTTCGCAAAAGCCACGGCATGACCCAGGTTCAGCTCGCCGAGCTGATGGAGGTCGCCCAGCAGACCTTCGCCTCCTGGGAAGTCGGCCGCAGCCGTGTCCCCGTCGCCTCGCTGCCGCGTCTGGCGCGGGCGCTGGCCGTCACCATTGCCGATCTGGTCGGCGAGGAAGCCATGCCCGCCCGGCGCGGCCCCGCGCCCCGGCTGCTGCAACAGGTCGAGCGCATTCAGCGCCTGCCCAAATCCCAGCAGCGGTTCATCATGCAACTGATCGACACCGCCCTCCTGGCCAGGGTCCAGGACGCCGCCGAGTGATCTCCCGCCGCCCTGCCATCGTCCGGCAGGGGCAACGCCCAGTCCGCGCCACAGCGCCATCCCAGCCCCCAGCCAGGCCGGGGCCGTGCCGTCAACGCCCCGA
>DATMUQ010000309.1:0-5359 GCA_035563795.1 Terriglobales bacterium
CCGGTGGCAGCGGCTGGTCCATGCGCGGCTTGTAGACGTCGTGCCGGCCCGTGAGTGGATAGCCCTTGGCCTTGAGATCGGCGATCCAGGGCGCCATGTGGTCAGGCAGCTGCATGCCGACGGTGAAGCCCGGCATCACGCCCTCATAGGTCTTCAGCTGCGGATCGTCGAGCGGCCGCGTGCGCGGGTCATGGCTGGTGTCGGTATAGCCGAAAAGTGTGGGATCATAACCGGCTTTCCGTCCTTCCAAAGCGAGATTGGTATGACGGGCGTCAAGCGGCGTGCCGTTGCGGCCAGATCGGTGATTCATCAGATACATGCCGGTCAGCAGGCTGGTGCGCGACGGGCCGCAGGGCGCGCAGACCGTATAGTGCCGCTTGAACAGCACGCCATCTTTCGCCAGAGCATCGAGATGGGGCGTCTTCACCACCGGATGGCCGATCGCCGAGAGGCATTCGGCCCGCCACTGGTCGGCGGAAATCAGGAGAATCTTGCGGGGTGTCTTGGGTGCAGCAGGCGTTGCCATGGATCGAACTCACGCGGAAATTGCCGCCGAAATTGGTAGCCCGTTGCGCGTCGCTTGTCGAGTTGCGCGTCGCCAGTCGATGGGGGCGAGCGGTGCCCGGCGGCTTTCCGCCGCGTTTAGATCTGATCGGGCGCCAAAGCGAGGGTGCTGGGAATGCCGCCCATGACAATGGCCGCCTGGGCCAGTGCCTCGGGTAGCAAATTCGTCATATAGAATTGCGCCACGGCCAGTTTGGCCGGTGCGATCGGGTCATCGGTCTCCAGCGCCACCCGGGCCAAGCGGGCGAGCAGCCAGCCGCCCAGGGTGAGGCCGAAAAGATCGAGATAGGGCGTGGCGGCGGCAAAGGCCTCGGCCGGCAGGTTGCGCAGATTGAGCAGGTGTTGGGTTGCATTGCCGAGGGCCTCGGTGGCGATGCGCAACGGTTCCGCCAATTCACGCTGTTGCGGATCCTGCGCAATAGCGAGCGCGTTCACGGTGGCGCCAATCGTCTTGATCAGTTCCTGGGCGGCAGCACCTTCGTCGCGCAGCACCTTGCGGCCGAGGAGATCGATCGCCTGGATGCCATTGGTGCCTTCATAGATCGGGGCGATGCGGGCGTCGCGGTAGAATTGCGCCACCCCGGTTTCCTCGATGAAGCCGGCACCACCATGGATCTGCACGCCGATCGACGCGGTCGCGACACCGCGATCGGTCGACCAGGCCTTGGCGATCGGAATGAGGAGATCGACTAGCGCCTGATGCTCGGCACGTTCTGCGGGATCCGCCAGTTTCTTGGCGCGATCGAGATTGCCGGCGGTGAAATAGATCAGGCAACGTGCGGCCTCGCTCCAGGCCCGCATGGTCATCAAATTGCGCCGGACATCGGGATGATTGCGGATCGGCTCGCGTGCGGTGGGGTCGGTACCGACCGGGACACCTTGCACTCGCTCGCCGGCATACTGGCGGGCTGCCTGCAAGGCGCGATCGGCAATGCCGAGGCCCTGCACGCCGACCGCCAGGCGCGCATTGTTCATCATCACGAACATATATTCGAGGCCGCGATTGGCCTCGCCCACCAGATAGCCCGTGGCGCCGCCCTGGTCGCCATAGGCCATGACACAGGTCGGGCTGCCATGGATGCCGAGCTTGTGCTCCAAGGCGATGGCCTTGAGGTCGTTGCGCCGGCCGAGGCTGCCATCGTCATTGACGAGGAATTTCGGCACGATGAAGAGTGAGATGCCTTTCGATCCCCTGGGCGCGTCGGGCAGGCGGGCGAGAACGAAATGGATGATGTTCTCCGCCATTTCATGATCGCCATAGGTGATGAAGATCTTCTGGCCGATGATGCGATAGTGATCGCCCTCCGGTTCGGCACGGGTCTTCAGGGCGCCCAAATCAGATCCGGCCTGCGGCTCGGTCAGGTTCATCGTGCCGGTCCAGCGGCCGGCGATCAGGGGAGCGAGGTATTTCTTCTTCTGTGCCGCGCTACCATGGATCTGCAGTGCCTCAATGGCGCCTTGCGTCAGCAGCGGACAGAGCGAGAACGCCATATTGGCCGCGTTCCAGATCTCCTGCAGGGCGGTAGTCAACGCCCATGGCATGCCCTGGCCGCCGTAATCGGGATCGAAGGCGACCGAATTCCAGCCGGCCTCGGCGAATTGCTTATAGGCCTCGGCAACACCCGTCGGCACCTGCACCTTGCCATCGACCAGGCGGGCACCTTCCTTGTCGCCGACCGCATTCAATGGCCCCAGAACGTCCTGGGCGAATTTCGCGGCTTCTTCGAGAATGGCGTCGCAGGTATCGAGCGAGGCGTCTTCATAGCCGGGCAACTGGCTGAGCGCTTCCAGGCCAGCAATGTGGCGCAAAGTAAAGCGGATATCGGCGAGTGGCGCAGTATAAGTCGGCATCGCTAGCTTCCCGAATCGTCGGCCCCGCACATGATGCGCTGGCTGGTCCGGGATGCAAAGCAGCTTGTTAAAACGCGCATTGCGCGGCAACAGGCAACGGCGGCCTAGCGGCTGAGTTCGATTTCGCCGATGCCGCCGGCGATATTGAGGCCGGTATTGCCTTCCAGGCTGAGAGGCTGCAGCGAGATGGTTTTGCTGCTGCCACCGATCAGGGCATTGGCGCCAAGGCCGACGCCTGCCGTGACATTGGCGCTGCCACCGAGATAGGTTCCAACCAGCGAGCCCGGGGCGACATTGCCGCTGGGCGCGAAGACGCCCCAGACGATCTCGGCGGATTTCACGTAACCGATATCGACACCGTAGCGTTTGATGACGCCGCGATAGCTTTCTTTCTTGCCGTCGGGCCGGGCGAAAACACAGTTCATGTCGCGTGAAGAGCCGAAGATGAAGCTGACCCCGGAGGCGACATGGCAGGTGAGGGAGCCGATATTGACCCCGCCACCCGCAGCCTGTGCCGGTATTGTTCCAGCAGCCACAAGAAGTGCTAAAAGGCCTGACGCCGCAATGCTTTTGCCGGCCGATAGATGAGACATGACTGCCTCCTGCGGTGGTTATCTTCCACCGTCAATAACGTTCCGGTGGTCGAAAAAATCCATCGCCAGGCTGTCAGGTTCGACCTTAGCCCTGAAATATCCGATCAACAAAAAGCGAGCGGAAGCGGCGGATACGGCCTCGACCGGCGCCTTTAGCGCGGTGCCGCGGCGCGGCGCAGGCGGTCGTTGATGGCGATGCCGAGGCCGGTCTCCGGGATCGGCATGACGGCGATACCGCGATGGCCCGGCTGATCGGCGGCGCGCAAGAAGGCAAAGAGATTGGCCGCCGCTTCGAGGAGATCGCCGCTGGGGCTCAAATTCTGTGCCCCGGCCGGTGCAGTCGGACCGAAGCCGATCAGGATTTCACCCGGCTCGGCCCCAGTTGCCTTTAGGCGCACCGGCAGATGCGGTGCGTAATGGCTGCTGAGCTGGCCGGGGCTCTTGCGGGCGCCATGATCGACGGCATGCTGCTCGGTCGCAACAGGCGCGCCAAGTACGGCGGCGATTTCCTCTGCGAGCACGGCACCGGGGCGCAGCAGGACCGGCTGCGTGCCACTGAGATCGAGCACGCTGGATTCGACGCCGACCTTGCAGGGGCCGCCATCGAGCACATAGTCGATCTTGCCACCCAGGCCCTCGGCCACATGCTGCGCTGTGGTCGGGCTGATGCGGCCGGAAGGATTGGCGCTGGGACCGGCGAGCGGCAGGCCGCTCGCCTGCAACAGAGCCCGCGCTACCGGATGGTTGGGGATGCGGATGGCGACGGTATCGAGCCCGGCGCTCAGCAACAAGGAGAGCCGGCAATCGGCGCGCCTCGGCAGGATCAGCGTCAAGGGCCCCGGCCAGAAGTGGCTGGCCAGCAGCGTCGCCGCGCCGCTGACATGGACATATTGCGCGGCTGTCTGCAGATCGGGCACATGCACGATCAGCGGATTGAAATCCGGCCGGTTTTTCGCCGCATAGATCGCCGCGACGGCATGATCGTCGAGCGCATTGCCGCCGAGGCCATAGACGGTCTCGGTCGGAAAGGATACCAGCCGCCCGGCACGCAGGCTATCTGCCGCCCGGGCGATATTCTCCGCGGTGGCTGGCAGAATCTCAGTCATGCGGGCATCCGGCGTCCGGCAGGAAGACGGCCCTCAGGCCGTCTTGTCCTGGCCGCGGGCGATGAAATGCGGGTTGCGGAAGCCGGGCTTGCCATAAGCGAGGGGACGGCCGTCGAGCTCACGCACGGAACCACCGGCGGCGATCAGAACCGCATGGCCGGCGGCGGTGTCCCATTCCATGGTCGGGCCGAAGCGCGGATAGAGATCGGCAACACCTTCGGCGAGGCGGCAGAATTTCAGCGAGGAACCCGCCACCAGCGTATCGGCGACATGCACACCCATCTCCGAGGCCTTCGCCAGTTCCTTATCGGCATGCGAGCGGCTGATGGTCATGATGGCGCCGCTGGCCGGCACCTGGCGGGCCTTGATCTGCTGGCGCGGCTGACCGGCTGACTGGCGCCAGGTCTGCTTGCCATCGGTGCTGTAGGTCTGGCCGAGGGCCGGCAGATGCACGACGCCGATGGTTGGCTGGCCGTTCTCGATCAGCGCGATATTGACGGTGAATTCGCCATTGCGGGCGATGAATTCCTTGGTGCCGTCCAAGGGGTCGACCAGCCAGAAGGCCTTGGCCGCTTCCGGCGGCAGGCCATTGGCGGCGGCATCTTCCTCGGCGATGACCGGGATATCGGGGGTGAGGCGGCGGAGCGCGGCGGTGATCACCTTCTCACCGGCGACATCGGCTTCCGTGACGGGCGACTGGTCCTGCTTCCGATCATGGGTGAAATCGCTGTTATAGATTTCCAGGATCACGTCACCGGCGGCGATCGCCACCTTTTCTAGCTCCGCGACCAGATCGG
Source organism: Terriglobales bacterium (assembly GCA_035563795.1). Lineage (GTDB taxonomy): Bacteria > Pseudomonadota > Alphaproteobacteria > Dongiales > Dongiaceae > Dongia_B. The sequence continues at coordinate 4,912 of DATMUQ010000309.1, forward strand.
CTCGGGACAATTCAGTCTGGGTCATTGTGATTAAATTCCTTAACGGGTGACTTTCCGGCCTGTTTTGTGGCGGAAGCCGATGCTGTCGGGCCATGCTGCGGGGGCGTCATAGCCGCCGGCCCTTTCTCAGCGCTGTCTATAGGCCCGGGGGCCGGCGCTGGCAAGATTCACGGCTTACTGCTGAACCCCGGAATCGCTGTCGCAAGTGAGGACCGCCGTCTGTGGGATAGGGCCGTCCCAGCCCTGGACGAGGAGGCTGCCCGCGCCGGCATTCATTTCACAGGCGAGGCGGGTCAAATGGTTGAGGACCGGCGGCTGCAGCCAGTCCAGCGGCTGTTTCGCGCCCGGCAGGAGTTCCAGTAGCTTCGCCCGTCGATCGACGCTGTGGACCGGCCGCGGCCGACCCTTGAAGCGGTCATTGAGCCAGTGATTGGCGGTGACATTGGCG
>DATMUQ010000310.1:0-3332 GCA_035563795.1 Terriglobales bacterium
CAATTGCCAGTCAGCAGCGAATTCGGCGACCAGCCATTGTCGCGCATTGCCCAGCGCAAGGGCAGCGCTTCCCGGCGATAGATGACGCGACGCGGGGTGATGCGCAGCAGGCGCTCGGCGCCCTGAAAGGCGGCGATCTCCGGCGAGTCCAGGATGACCTCGCCTTTGCCGGTCAGCTGCAGCAGGTCGCCGCTCGCGAAATCGGCGAAGACCAGGCCGGCCTTGCCGTTGACCAGGATGTTGCCGAAGGTGGCGAAGAACTGGTTGCCGGCAAAATCGGGAATGGTCAGCGTGCCGTCTTCGCCGATGCGCACGAAGCCGCGCCGGCCGCCGCGATGCGAGACATCGACCTGGCGCTCCGGGCCGTTCTTGCCGTCGGGGCGATCGACATAGGAGGCGATGAAGAAGGTATCGGCGGCGGCGATAATATCGCGGGCACGCTGATCCAGGTGATCGCTGCTCTCGGCCGGCTTGTCGCTCAGCTTGCGGGCCGGACGGCTGAAGGTGAAATCGCGGAGCTGGATATATTGCGGGCAGTTGCCGAAGCTCTGACCGACAGTGATGTCGAAGCCCTCGCTTCCGTCACGCCGCACGGTGCCGTTGAGCCGGTTGCGGCGGCGGGTATGAAGTTCGATGCCGAGCAGCCCGACCGGTTCGCCATCCTCGAAGCCGGCTTCCGCCGGATCGCTGGCGTCGCGGCTGATATCGAGATGCAGGTAACTGGGATCGGGCGATTGGAGGAAGCCCGGCGTGCCGGCGCGCAAGGTCGCCCAGGCATCGCCGGCGGCATCGACGCTGCCCAGCACGATGAAGGGCAGCTGCTTGTAGAAGTCGCGATGCTGATCGATCAGATACTCGCGCATCACCCGCTTGCCGACACCGGCCATCTTCTCGGCGGCGCCGATGCTCCGCTGCAGGGTGATCTCGCCTTCATGCCAGGGCGACGGTTCCTTCAGCGGGTTCACGGCGTCGGTCTGCTCTGTGCTGGTGGCGGTCATGGCGATCTCCTTTCCCTGGCGGGCGGCGATGATGGGGCCGTTCCCGGCCCCACGCATCGATCAGGTGGATTACTTCGCAGCAGTGCGTAAGCCGGCCGCCGTCTGCGGCATCGGCACGAAGCCCTTCAGCCCCTCGATGCGGCCGAGCCAGGCACGGACCTGCGGATACGGGGCGAGATCGACATTCCCCTCCGGCGCATGGGCAATATAGCTGTAGAGCGCCACATCGGCGATGGTCGGATGGTTGCTGGCGATCCAGTCGCGACCGGTGAGTTCGGTCTCGATCACCGTCAGCAGATTATGGGCGCGGGTGATGACTTCCTCGCGATTGAACTTGGCGCCGAAGACGGTGACCAGGCGCGCGGCAGCGGGGCCGAAGGCGACCTGGCCGGCGGCGACCGAGAGCCAGCGCTGCACGGCAGCGGCGCCGGCGGGATCTTCCGGCAGCCAGTCGCTCTTGCCGAATTTCTTCGCGGCATAGACCAGGATGGCGTTGGAATCGGCGATGTACTTGCCCTCATCCTCCAGCACCGGCACCTGGCCGAAGCGGTTCATGTTGAGATATTCCGGCGTCTTATGCTGGCCGTTCTTCAGATCGACATTGACCACTTCATGCGGCACGCCGATCAGCGAGAGAAAGAGATGGGCGCGATGGGCGTGGCCGGAGAGGGGGAAGTAATAGAGCTTCATGACGAGGGTCTCCTGGTTGCGTCTGGGTGATTGTGGGGCTGAGTGATCTGAGCTGGGAGGCGGGGCCGTAGCCGTCCGCATCTCTCTGTCCCATGCAGAATGATTATTTCTTCCCGAAAGCAGAAGACGGCTTGTTGGCAAGTGACTATTCCGTAAAATGGAATAATTGGCGGCAAGCAACTGATATCCGGGAGAAAATCATGGATCGCTGGCAGGCGATGCGGGTCTTCGTGAAGGTGGCGGAGGGCGGCGGTTTCGCCGAAGCCGGGCGGCAGCTCAATCTGAGCCCGCCGGCGGTGACCCGGGTGATCGCCGGCCTCGAGGAAATGATCGGCGCCCAGCTGCTCGTGCGCACGACAAGACGGGTGAAGCTGACCGAGGCCGGCACGCGTTATCTGGAGGACTGCCGGCGCATTCTCGCCGATATCGCCGAGGCGGAAGCGGCGGCGGGCGGCGCCAAGGCGACCCCGACCGGCACGCTCGTCGTCACCGCCTCGGTGCTGTTCGGCAACATGTATGTGCTGCCGCTGCTGACCGACTACCTCAACCTCTATCCGGCGATGACCCTGCGGGCCGTCTTCCTCGACCGCATCGCCAATATCATCGACGAGGGCATCGATCTTGCCGTGCGCATCGGCCATCTCGCCGATTCAAGCTTGAGCGCCGTGCGGGTGGGGACGGTGCGCCGTGTCGTCGTCGGCTCGCCGGGCTATTTCAAGAAATACGGCCAGCCGAAAACCCCGGCCGATCTCGCGCGCCACAACATCGTCTCCGTCACCAATGCCTGGGCCTCGCTCGACTGGCGCTTCGGCCGCGACGAGAAGACGGTGGTGACGGTGGCGCCGCGCCTCTTCAGCAACACCAACGAGGCAGCCATCTCCGCCGCCATCGCCGGCTGGGGCCTGGCGCGGCCCTTGTCATACCAGGTGGGACCGGCGGTGCAAGACGGCAGCCTGAAGATCGTGCTCGCGGACTATGAAGAGGAACCGCTACCGATCCACCTGGTGCATCCCGGCGGCAGGCATGTGCCGGCGAAGGTCAGGAGCTTCATCGATTTCGCGGCGGAGAGGTTGAGGGCGAATAAGCTGATTAATTGAGGGGGCTGGCGGAGATGAGAGCTGATGAGAGATAGTAGTGAAAATGCTCTGCAGCGAAACTTGGGGAAACTATGGGCAAGAAGCTTACCGATTTGAACCGCACGCGATATGTAACATTGGGGTTCGTTTTATTCAGCTATCTCGCTGGGTATATGGCGTGGGGCGACCTTGGAGAACGGTGGCAAGCAGCAGCTCTTGTCGGCACCGCTGTCATTATCCTGGAAGAGGGGCATCGTCGACGGATAAAGGCCTTAGAGGCGGACGTTGATGCTCTGCGGGCGCAGCTAGCTGCCGCGGTGCTGTCGACCGATCAAGCACAGGGTTAGGGGTGATTTCAGAAGAAGCGGGTGGGGAAAGCAGGGCCTTCAACACTCAAATCTCAGCAAACCATCATCAGGATCATCAAGACATGACCACCTTACCTCGTTTTCTCGGTTTTCCCGATCACCTTGCTGATGGCAGCACGCCCCGCGCAGTGATCTTCGGGGCCGGTCATGGCAGCACCTATCCCGGTCAGGACAGCAGTGGCTTCGCCTTGGCGGCCGAT
>DATMUQ010000311.1:0-6381 GCA_035563795.1 Terriglobales bacterium
CCTGCCGGCAGCGGCAACGTGGCGGCGACATTGACCGGCTTGCCGACGACGGCAAAGAGCAGCTGGGCGGGATCCAGCAGTTTCTTGGAAACCCGCGCCACATCGGCCGGCGTTACCTTGGCGATCTCATCCTGGCGACGATGCACATAGTCGATGCCAAGCTTGTCCATCTGGATGCCGAGCAGCGCCGAAGCCGTGCCCGCCGTCGAGGTAAAGAGGCGCGGATAGGAGCCCAGCAGATAGGTCTTGGCCGTGGCAACCTCGGTCGCGGTCGGACCGGCATCGCGCATCTTCTGCCATTCGGTGCGGATGATGGCGATGGTATCGGCGGCCCGCTGGTTGACGGTCTGCACTTGGCCCCAGATGACACCGGCATGATCCAGCGTCACCAGATCGGTATCGATGCCATAGGCGAGGCCGCGCTTCTCGCGCACTTCCGTCATCAGGCGTGAGGAAAAGCCGCCGCCGCCGAGAATATAATTGGCGACATAAGCGGCGAAGAAATCTGGATCGTCGCGCTTGATGCCGGGCTGGGCGAAATTGATGATGCTCTGGGGGATATCGCGATCGACCAGCATGACACCCCCTGGCGCATCGATCTTCGCCTCGCCGACCGGCGGCAGGTCGCTCTTTTCCGGCAGGTCGCCGAAAGTCGCATCCAGCAGCGGCTTCAAGTCAGCCGGCTTGATATCGCCGACCACCACCAGATGCAGGCGGTCGCGGGTGAAATGCTGGCGTACGAAGTCATGCAGGTCGGCGGCGCTGATCGCGCGCATGCTTTCGATCGTGCCGATCCGCGACCGGCCATAGGGATGCCCCTTGAACAGGCTGCGGCTGATGGCACGCGCCCCGATCGAAGCGGGGTCGCTCAGCCGGTCATCTATCTCCACCAGCAGCTGCTGGCGGATGCGTTCGACCGGCTCACTGTCGAAGCGCGGCTTGGTCAAGGAGAGATGCAGCAGGCGGAAGGCAAGGTCGCGCTGATCGGTCAGCGTCCGCATCGAGCCGGTGAAGGAATCCCGCGACACATCGAAACTGTAATCGATGCCATTATCGGTGAGCTGCTGCTGGAACGAGGCGGAATCGATGTCGCCCGCCCCTTCATCGAGCAGGCCGGAAGCCAGTTCCGCCAAGCCCTCTTTGCCGACGGGATCATCGCTGGCGCCGCCATCAAAGCCGAGCGAGACGGCGATCAGGGGATTGCTGTGATCCTCCACCAGCCAGGCGGAAATGCCGCCATCGCTGCGCACCTGCTGGATGTCGATGGCTGCCGCCGGATGGACCAGCAACACGGTCCAGGCCAGGACGGCGACGGCCGCAAGACAGGGAAGCCGCCGCTGCAGGCGCAGGGAAAGGCTGTCGATAGCCGGCATCATGCGTCTCTTCCTCAGTTCACGGTGCCGCCGGGCACGCCGGACGTACCGGTGCCGCCTTGCGGCAAGGCCGGCCGGCCAGGCGCCTGGTCGACCAGCTGCGAGCCGCCCGCCGCCAGCAAGCGGCCGGTGACCGAATGCTTGTCGTCGAAGACCCGCTTGGCGGCGCGCTGGATATCGGCGGCCGTGACCGCAGCGATGCGATCCGGCCAGGCCTGCACATCCGCCAGGCTGCGGCCGGTCACCAGGGCGCTGGCAATCAGCACCGCCGGCCCTTGCAAGCTGTCACGCGACTTCGCCGTTTCGATCCTTAGCCGCTGCTTGGCCGCCTTCAATTCATCTTCGGTGACGCCGTCCTTGAGGATCAGCGAAATCTCATCGGCGATCGCCGTTTCCACCTTCTTCATGTCGCCGCCCGGGACCGGGCTGCCATAGACGGTGAAGGTGCCGAGATCATAGGCCGAGGGATCGTAGCTGGAGGCGGCATCGGTCGCCGATTTGTCGTTGATCACCAGGCGGCGGTAAAGGCGGCTGGTGGTGCCTTCGCCGAGAATGGTCGACAGCAGCTGCAGCGCATAGGCGTCGTTGTCCTTGGCCGGCTGATTGTCTAGCCCGATCCGATAGGAGGGGGCGAGATAGTTCTTCACCATATAGGATTGGCGCACCAGATCGGAGGTCAGCTCCACCTGACGGGGCGCATTCTGCTGCGGCTCAGCGAGACGCTGCCGCGCCGGCACATCGCGCCGCGGCAGCTTGCCGAAGCTGTCCTGCGCCAATTGGTGGACCTGATCGGCGGTGACATCGCCGGCGATCACCAGCACGGCGTTATTCGGTGCATAGAAGCGGTGATAGAAGTCGACCGCATCCTTGGTGGTGTACTGCTCCATCTCATGGCGCCAGCCGATCACCGGCAGGCGATAAGGATGATTGAGGAACAGCACCGCATTCATCATTTCCTGCAGCTGCGATCCCGGCTCGTTCTCGATGCGCTGGCGCCGTTCCTCGATGATGACGTCGCGTTCCGGCAGCACGACCGAATCGGTCAGCTTCAGCCCGTTCATGCGATCGGCTTCCATCGACATGATCAGCGGCAGGTCTTCCTTGGCGATCTCCTGGTGGAACGCCGTCATGTCCTGGTTGGTGAAGGCGTTGTCGGAGCCGCCGCGCCGGTCGATCTCGCGGGTGAACTGTCCGGCCTGCAGCTTGTCGGTCGCCTTGAACATCAGATGCTCGAGGAAATGCGCGACACCGTTCTTGCCCGGCAATCCATCTGCCGCCCCCACCCGGTAGGCGATGATCTGGAACACCACCGGCGCCCGGTGATTGGGCAGCACGATGACCTGCAGCCCGTTCTTAAGGGTGAAGCTCTGGGCATCGAAGACATCGGCTTCGGCCGGGGTCGCCGACAGCAGTTGCGCTGACAGCGCCAGACCGGCGACCGGAAGTGTCAAAGCGGTTAGGGAAGATCCCAGGCTGTATCCGCCGAGGGAGCTTATCGCGCTGCCCAAAAACATCGTGCCGGCGACCAGGGCCGCCGGCACGCGCTTCAGGATATCTGCGCTAGGACTAGAAAATGCCTTCAAGCAATCCTCGCTGCTTGCGCTGGATAGTCGGGGTATCGCCTTCCGTCACCGGCTTGCCCAGCGCCGCATTTTCTTGCAGACGCTTCTGTTCGGCGACCGGATCGACCACGGTGCCGTAGGGTGCCGGGTCGCGCCAGAAGGTGAGCTGGTCAGCCAGCGTCACCGAATCGGCCTGATCCTGCGCCGTCTCGGCATCGACGATCTTGCGGATATTGGGATCGACACCGGAGATACCGGCGCTCTGCAGCAGGGCCGATTCGCCAGCCGATTGCGCATTGCCCTCGGCGCCTTCACCGATTGCCGGCGGCACCTTGTCGCTGATCGCCGCCTCAGGCTGCTGGAATACCGCTGCCTGGGCGCGGTCGCGCGGCGTGCCTTCCTGCGGCCGCGGCGCACCCGGTGTGGGCGGACGCAGGTTGTAGTCGGGCGGCAGGCTCAAGGGTGCCCGCGACACCACCTGGAATTCGTCCGGCGAACGCTTGGTCAGACCCAGCGTTTCCTTGGTTGCCTGGCAGCCAGCCAGCAGGGCACCTGCGGCAATCGCAGATACGGTGAGAGCTATAGTCTTCCGACGCATGATCGGTACCTCCGTCATGGGCTCAGCTTTTACCCCGTTCCTGGCCGTGAAACAACCCGTCCCACAGCAGCAGGACGACGCCGACACAGATGCAGGAATCGGCCACGTTGAAAGCCGGCCAATGATAGGTTCCGACATAGAAATCGAGGAAATCGAAGACCGCGCCGAAGCGAATCCGGTCGATGACATTGCCCAGCGCCCCGCCGATGACGAGGCCGATGCCGATCGCCGTCACCAGCTGGCTGACCCGGGTCAGCCAGACCGCCAGGCCGAGCGAAATCGCAATCGCCACGCCTGACAGGATCCACGGCCCATATTGGCTCGGCATCCACAGCAGGCTGAAGCTGACACCCTTGTTCCAGGCCGAAACCACATTGAAAAACGGCGTTATTTCAAAGAGTTGTGGTTCCCGCATCGGCCCCAGCAGCAGCCAGTTCTTGACCAGCTGATCGGCGATGATGGCAACCACCGCGATGGCGGCGCCAAGGCCGGTCAGGCGCCCGGCCTTGCCCTGTGCGACGGCAACGCTCATGCAGCGGCTCCCGATACCGCCCCGGCGCAGCGGGCGCAGAGGGTGGCATGGTCATGCTGGTGGCCGACCTCCGGCAGGATGCGCCAGCAGCGCTCGCATTTCTCGCCTTCGGCACCGGATACCTGGACCGCGACACCCGGCACGTCGGTAAGGACGAAGAGGCCGTCGGGGGCAGGTTCCTGACTGAGCGTCACGCCGGAGGTGATGGCGATCTCGGCAAGATCGAGATCGCCGAGCAAAGCCGCCTGTTCCGTCGTCAGATAGACAACAGGTTTGGCTTGCAGGCTCGAGCCGATCTTCTTGTCGGCGCGGGCGAGTTCCAGGGCGCCGGTGACGACGCGTCGCAGGTCGCGCAATTTCGCCCATTTTGCCGCCAGGGTCTCATCACGCCAGGCCGAGGGGGCTTCCGGGAAGATCCTGAGATGGACGCTCTCTTCACCGGCATGCTGGGCATCATCCTTCCAGGGACGATGGCGCCAGGCTTCTTCCGCAGTGAAGACCAGCACCGGGGCCAGCCAGGCCGTCAGGTAGTTGAAGAGCTCATAGAGCACTGTGCGCACGGCGCGCCGGGTGATCGATGTCGGCGCATCGCAATAGAGCGCGTCCTTGCGAATGTCGAAATAGAAGGCGCTCAGATCGACGGCGCAGAAGTTGCGCAGGCCGGTGAACCAGGGATGGAAGTCGAAGCTGTCCGCCGTTTCGCGGGTCTTCGCCGCCAGCTCGCTGATCCGGTGCAGCACCCAGCGGTCCAGCTCCGGCATCTCGCCCACCGGCAAACGCTCGCTTTCCTGCCAGCCATGCAGGGCACCCAGCAGGTAGCGCAGCGTGTTGCGGAGGCTGCGATAGGCCTCGGCCTGATGCTTGATGATTTCCGAGCCGATGCGCTGGTCGTCGGAATAATCGGTCGAGACCACCCAGAGGCGCAGGATATCGGCGCCGTATTGCTTCATCACGTCCTGCGGAGCGACCGTGTTGCCGAGCGACTTCGACATCTTGCGGCCCTGCTCATCGAGCGTGAAGCCGTGGGTCAGCACCGCCTTGTACGGTGCGCGGCCACGGGTGCCGGCACTTTCCAACAGCGAGGAATGGAACCAGCCGCGATGCTGGTCCGACCCTTCGAGATAAAGGTCGGCCGGGCTGTGCAGGTCCCAGGTCGGATCGGCGCGGGTGTCGTGCTCCAGGACGAAGCTATGGGTCGAGCCGGAATCGAACCAGACATCGACGATGTCCCGCACTTGCTCGTAATTCTCCGGGTCGTATTTGTTGCCGAGGAAACGCGAGGGTTGGCTGGAGAACCAGGCATCGGCGCCCTCGACCATGAAAGCCTCGACGATGCGGTCGATCACCGCCTGGTCGCGCAGCAGCTCGCCGGTCTGCTTGTTGACGAAGACGGCGATGGGGACACCCCAGGCGCGCTGGCGCGAGATGCACCAGTCGGGACGGTTGGCGATCATCGAATGCAGGCGCGTACGACCGGCTTCCGGCACGAAGCGGGTCTCGTCGATGGCTTTGAGCGCCACGTTGCGCAGATTGTTCTTCTCCATCGAGATGAACCATTGCGGCGTGTTGCGGAAGATGAGCGGCGCCTTCGACCGCCAGGAATGCGGATATGAGTGCTTGATGGTGGCGTTCTTCAAGAGCGCACCGGCCTGATCCAGAGCGGCGATCACAGCCGCATTGGCATCGCCCTTCTTGCCATACGGGGTCAGCACGCGCTTGCCGGCGAAGAGACCGACATGCTCGTAATAGGCACCGTCCGGACCGACCGTCTGCGGGATCTCGATGCCGTTGGCGAGGCCGAGCTCATAGTCGTCGGCGCCATGACCCGGCGCGATATGTACGAAGCCGGTACCGGCATCGGTGGTGACGAAGCTGCCACCATGGGCCGGCACCTGGAAGCGGGCATAGAAGGGATCGAGTTCCGCCAGCGGATGATGGGTGACGACGCCGGCCAGCTTGTCGCCGTTGAGCGCCAGCAAGGTCTTCGCCTCGGTGACGGCAATCTCCTGCAGGAAGGTATCCTTCAGTGCTGCCGCGACCAGCAGCTTGTCGCCGACCTTGGCCTTGGCGCCCTCGCCGACGGCAATCACCTGGACCAGCTCATAGGCGATCTCCGGACCGAAGGCGACGGCGCGGTTGCCGGGGATAGTCCAGGGCGTCGTCGTCCAGATCACCACATTGGTGCCGACCAACTCAGGCTCCGGCGCCTTCACGATCGGGAACTTGACCCAGATCGTGTCGGAGACGTGATCCTCATATTCGACCTCGGCCTCGGCGAGCGCCGTCTTCTCGACGATCGACCACATGACCGGCTTC
>DATMUQ010000312.1:0-2515 GCA_035563795.1 Terriglobales bacterium
CAGGACGCTGCCGAACTCACCAGCGGCAAACTGCATTTCCCGCCACTGGAAGAGTTCATCTCTTAGATGAGAATATAAATGTATCAGAATGATAATATTGAATTTTCAAGATTGATCACGCTCGACAAGATCAGCTTGAGCGAGACCGGTCGCCATATCGAAGCGGATCCCGCCGAGCGTCAGGCTTTGGCGACCCGTTTCGGCCTTAAGGCGCTCGACCGGCTGACCGCCGATCTGCGCCTGAAACGCACGGGTGCGGGGGTGATTCGCGTTGTCGGCCATCTCGATGCCGCGGTTATCCAATCCTGCGTGGTATCCCTGGCCCCGGTTCCGGCCGAGCTGGCGGTCGATTTCGAGATCTTTTTTACCGAGGATGTCCGCGCCAGCGAGGCCGACCTCACCTTGGAATATGACCAGGATGACCCGCCCGAGCCGGTGACCGGCGGGCAGATCGACCTGGGCGAGGTCGTGGCCGAGCAATTGGGCCTTAATCTTAACCCTTATCCGCGGGCGGCCGAAGCCAAGCTGCCGGGCGGCTGGCAAGCCGAGGCGGTCGATTCGTCCGATCAGGCCCCGAAGCGCAACCCCTTCGATGTCCTCGCCGCCTTGAAGACACCCAAGGATAATGGTTAAAATCTAGCAGGCCGCAGGACAGGCGGGCGGTATTGGGCCGATCAGCCAGGAGCCGTGAAACGTCAAGCGGCTTGCTTTGGCAGGCAAATTTAGCTAATAAGCGCGCGAACGGCGGCAAATGTGGCTGCCTTTATTTTTTCTAAGCAGGTTTATCATGGCAGTTCCCAAGAAAAAGGTCTCCAGCTCTCGTCAGCGTATGCGCCGCGCGCATGATCACCTGAGCGTGGAAAAGTCGACTGATTGCCCGAGCTGTGGCGAGCTGAAGCGTCCGCACCACGTGTGCGGTTCTTGCGGCCACTACGACAGCCGCGACGTCAACGCCGAAACGAAAGCTGCCTAACGATCACCTTCGCGCCTAGCCAGGAAGGGAGTGTGTGAGGTTGACCGCCGGCCTGGCTATTTCATTGGATGCGATGGGTGGCGACAACGCCCCGGATATGGTGATCCGGGGCGCTGATATTGCGCGCCAACGTTTTCCCCAGGTGCGCTTTCAGTTCTATGGCGATCAAGCGCGGCTGAAGCCGCTGCTCGACACGTTGCCGGCCCTCGCTGCCGTCAGCTCGATCCATCATGCCGATACGGTCGTGACCATGGAGGACAAGCCGGGCCAGGCCCTGCGTTCCGGGCGCGGCAGTTCGATGCGTCTTGCCATCGATGCCGTGCAGCGCGGTGAGGCCAATGCCGTGGTTTCCGCCGGCAATACCGGCGCCTTGATGGCGATGGCGAAGTTCGTCCTGAAGACCCTGCCTGGCATCGACCGGCCGGCGATCGCTTCTTTCTTTCCGACCATCCGCAGCGAAAGCGTGATGCTGGATCTCGGCGCCAATGTGCAATGCGACGCCAGCAACCTCGTGCAATTCGCCGTCATGGGCAATGTCTTTGCCCGCACCGTTCTCGGCGTGCGTGAGCCCAGCACCGGCCTGCTCAATGTCGGTGCCGAGGAGATGAAGGGCAACGAGGCCGTCAAGGAGGCCGCCGCCATTCTGCGCCAGGTCTCCCTACCGGGCCGCTTTCATGGTTTCATCGAGGGCGATGACATCGCCAAGGGAACCGTCGATGTGATCGTTACCGACGGCTTCACCGGCAATGTCGCGTTGAAGACCATCGAAGGCACGGTCAAGCTCTACGGCCATTTCCTGCGTCAGAGCTTCGGCTCGGCGATCCTTGCCAAGCTCGGCTATTTGCTGGCCCGGCCGGCCTTGAATGCCTTGCGTGCACGCGTCGATCCCCGCCGCTATAATGGCGCGATCTTCATGGGGCTTAGCGGCATCTGCGTGAAAAGCCATGGCGGCACCGATGCGTTCGGTTTTGCGAATGCCATTGGCGTCGCCGTCGATATGGTGCAGAACGACGCGATCGAAAACATGAAGCGGGATTTTGAACAGATGATGAGCATACCTGGCACCGTCGCTGGCGGCGCGGCCATCTGATCATGGTCATCCGCTCCCGACTGCTCAGCGCCGGCTCCTACCTGCCCGCGAAAATTATCACCAATGACGAGCTCGCAAAGACCGTCGACACCAGTGACGACTGGATCCAGCAGCGCACCGGCATCCGCCAGCGTCACATCGCTGCCGATGGCGAGCTGACCTCGGACCTCGCCCTCAAGGCCGCCGAGCAGGCGCTGGCCAATGCCGGCCTGACCGGCGCCGATCTCGATTGCATCATCCTTGGCACCACCACGCCGGACCACACCTTCCCGGCGACCGCCACCAAGGTGCAGCAGCGCCTTGGCATGCATCACGGCTTTGCCATGGACGTCCAGGCGGTCTGCTCGGGCTTCGTCTATGCCCTGACCATCGCTGACAACTTCATCCGCCTCGGTCAGGCAAAAAGGGCCCTGGTGATCGGCGCCGAGACCTTCTCCCGCATCCTCGACTGG
>DATMUQ010000313.1:0-5378 GCA_035563795.1 Terriglobales bacterium
CCGATCGCCTGGATCAGTTCGCCCTGGGCAGCCAGGATCTTGAAGTTCGCGAGAACCTCGTTGGACTGCGCCGTGATCAGGTTGTCCTGAGACTGGAAGACTTCGTTACGCGAGTTGAGCAAGTCGAGCAGGCTGCGCTGACCGATATCGAACTGCTGTTCGTAGAGCTTCTCGGTCTGCACGTTCTTGTCGTATTCCTCGGTCAGCGTCTCGACCGTATCACGCTGGGTCTGACGCTCGCTCCAAGCATCGCGCACATCCTTGGCGACAACACGTTCCTGATTGCGGACCGCATCGATCGCTTCCTGCTTGCGCCACTTGAACTCACGGATACGGGCCAGGTCGGCGCCACCGCGATAGAGGTTGTAGTCGATCGTGATCAGCGCGTTGGCGCTGTGGCCGGTCTGCTCGATGCCGTTGTCATGGTGATTGACGGCAGCGGTCGCATTCAAGTTGACCTGCGGATACATCGCCGATTCCTGCTCACCGAGCAGGTGCTCAGCAGCAACCACGTCATACTTGGCACCCTGGACCTTCGGGCTGACCTCGATGGCATGGCCCACCGACTTGTCTACATCTTCCGGCACCAGTGAGTCGTAAGTGAAGCTGACCGGCTCGAGGTCGGTCGGCACCTGGCCGACGATGCGCTGGAAGTTGGTCTGCGAGTCACGCAGGCTGCCCTGAATGGTCTTCAGCTGCGTACGCGCCGTGGCGAGGCGGGCTTCCGCCTGACGAACGTCGGCGACGTTGCCGCCGCCGAGATCGGCACGCTTCTGCACCAGCGCCAGCGTATCTTCATGCGCCTTCACGTTGGCAGCCGCGTTATCAACACGGGCCTGGTTGCGCAGCACGTCCATATAGAACCGCACCGCATCGAGGCCGTTGATCTGGCTCTTGTCCTGGACGACGTTGGCAGCCGAGGCAACACGCGCCTTCTGGCGATCAACTTCGTTCGAGGCATTGAAGCCGTCGAAGATCCGCTGCTGCAGCGTGATGTCGGCATCACCGCGAATCATGCCAATGCCGTCATCATGCGGGCTCTGGCTGAGATTGGCATCGCCTTCGTCAACCGAGCTGCTCTCGGTCCATTCCGGACCGCCGGCGGCATGGAAATCAATCTGCGGATAGTAGAGACCGCGCGCCTGGCGCAGCTCATAATCAGTGGCGCGCCGGTCGCGCTGTGCGCCGTTGATGTCCGGGTTGGTCTGCACCACAAGGGAGACCACTTCTTTCAGAGACATCGCCGATGCCGCTTGCGGCATGACAGCAACGAGACAGGCACCAGCCAAGATCGCGTTCAGAAGAGCCGCCTTGCGGCCGCGCGAAAGGTCGTGACGATTCATTTGAGCAATCCCCCAAGTAACTGCGATCGAACGTCAAACGCATTCTAATGATTATTGGCGTCGCGGCAAAGTCGATCATGCTTTGCCGGCATTAACACTGAGTTAACCTTGACCGTCCCAAGTTTGTTGTACCAGCTTCATCCGTAACTTGCATCAAATTTTTAGCGTTCGGTGAAAGCAGTCTGGCGCGCCTTGAGGATCGGTTTAAGCAGATATTCAAGCACTGTCCGCTTGCCGGTCAAGATGTCGACGGTGGCGGTCATGCCGGGAATGATCGGCAATTCTTCGCCTTGTTTACCAATGAGATAGTTCTTATCGGTGCGCAGACGCACGCGGAAGAAAGTCTCTTTTTTGTCATTCTCGATGGCGTCGGCGCTGATTTCCTCGACCTTGGCATCAAGACCACCATAGATTGAATAATCATAGGCAGTAATCTTTACTTTGGCGTGTTGATCGGGAGCGATAAACCCGCGGTCTTGCGGCCGGATCTGCGCCTCGATCAGCAGGGTGTCCTCGATCGGCACGATTTCCATGATTTCCTGGGCCGGCTGGGCGACGCCGCCGACGGTCTTCATCTTGATTTCCTTGACCGTGCCATGGACCGGCGAGCGCAAGACCTGATGGCCGAGCTTGGTAGTACCGCCGGCCAGCAGCTGGGTCACCGAGGCGAGGTCGGCGCGATGCTTGGCGAGATCGGTCGAGGCATCGGCCCGGAACGTCGCCACGGCTTCACGCGCCTTGCTCTGGGCTTCCTGCAAGGCTGCCTGTGCTGGCGGTCGCGAGGCTTCGGCATTGGCGATATCGGTGGCGATGCGCTGCACTTCCTGCTGCGCGGAAATATATTCGGCTTCCGAACCGGCACCCGAGGCATAGACCTTCTGCTGCAGGTCGGCACGGCGCTGGGCGAGGCCGAGGCTGACGCGCGAGGAACTGACCTTCACGTCGATCGAGCGCAGTTCCTGTTCACGCTGGTTGATGGTGTCCTGCAGGGTCGCGATCTGCGATTGCAACTGCATTTGACGAATCCGGGCCTGGGCGCGTTCCGCTTCGGCGACTTCCGGCGCCTTGGCGAGCAAGTCCGGGTCAAACTGAATCTGATCCGGGCTCTTGCCGTCGACCTCGGCCTGCAGGCGGGACGATGCCGCGAGGCCGGTCCAGTAGCGCTGCTGCAATTCGTTGACGTCGGTGCTGACCGTGGTGTTGTCCATTTCCACCAGGACCTGGCCCGGCTCGACGATATCGCCTTCCTTGACCTTCAAGTCCTTGATGAGGCCGCCTTCGGCGCTTTGAATGAGCTGTGTGGCACTTGACGGCACCACTTTGGCTTCGCCGCGCGTCACCTGATCGAGCACGGCGAAATTCGCCCAGACCAGCGCGACGATGATGACGGTCGCCACGGTAAACAGCAGGATATGGCCGAAGAGGCGCGTGCCTTCCTTCTCGGCATGCGACGGGTCGATCCAGAGATCGCGATTGGTCAATGACATCCTAGGATTCCTTCAGCCCGTCCGATCAGCCTTCATTCGCCCGGATGCGCCCCTTCATCAGCGCATCAAGCACACCGGCCTTCGGCCCATCGGCAACGACCTTGCCGCGATCGAGAACAATCAAGCGATCCACCAGCGCCAGCATCGAATTGCGATGGGTCACCAGCAGCACGGTCTTGCCCTGGATGATCTCGCCGAGCCGGCTCTTGAAAGCGTTTTCAGTGCTGTTATCCATCGAGCTGGTCGGTTCATCGAGCAGCAGGATCGGCGGATTGAGCAGCATGGCGCGGGCGACTGCAACCGACTGGCGCTGGCCGCCGGACAGCATGCGGCCGTTCTCGCCGACCGGCATGTCATAGCCTAGCGGATGCTGGCGCACGAACTGATCGACGCCGGCAAGGGTTGCTGCACGCAGCACCGATTCCTCGTCCACATAGGGAGCGCCGAGGCTGATATTGTCCTTCACCGAGCCGAAGAAGAGATGCGCATCCTGCAGGACGCAGCCGATGTTCTGGCGAAGATCGGTGGGGTCGAGCTGGCGGATATCGGTGCCGTCAACCAGCACGGCACCATCCGACGGCTCGAAGAGACCAAGCACGAGGCGTTCGATCGTGGTCTTGCCGGAACCGATGCGGCCGACGATGCCGACCCGCTCACCCGGCGCGATGCGGAAGGAGACGCCGTCCAGGGCCGCGGTCTGCGAACCCGGATATTTGAAGCTGACATTGCGGAACTCGATGCCGCCATCGATGCGCGGCCGGCGCAGGAAGACCTTGCCGCGCGGCCGCTCCACCGGGAGCGCCATCAGACGATTGAGGCCCTTCAGCGAGGTCCAGGATTGATGGAAGCGGATGATGAGGCCGGCGATCTGGCCCAAGGGCGCCATCGAGCGGCCGGTCAGCATCGAGGCCGCGACCAGCGCACCGGTCGTCATATGGATGTCGCCCGTCGGGGTCGAGTCAAAGATCCGGTAGCAACCCCAGAGGATCACCGCGGTGGTCGACAGGTTCGACGCGAACATGACGAAATTGATGCCCAGCGACGACCAGAACTTCGACTTCTCCGACGAGGCCGATGAGGCGGCGACATAGCCGTCCCAGTCGCGCTGCATCTGGCCCTCGGCCGAGGCGGCCTTGATGGCATCGAGGCCGTTGATCGATTCAACCAGCGTCGCATGCTTCTGCGCGGATTCCCGGTAGCTGCGTTCAACCGCCTTCTTCATCGGGAACTGCACCAGGATGCTGACCAGGATGACGACCGGGATCATCACCGCCGGCACCGCGACCACCGGACCGGCGACCAGCCAGATGATCAGCAGGAAGACCAGCACGAAAGGCAGGTCGACCATCGCCGACAAAGTCGCCGAGGTGAAGAAGTCGCGCAGCGTTTCATAGGATTGGACATTGCTGGCGAAGGCGCCCGCCGATTGCGGGCCCGCCGCCATGCGGATCGAGAGAATATGCTCGAAGATCGCCGACGACACCTTGCGGTCCAGCGCCTTGCCGGCCTTGTCGAGGAAATGCGCGCGCAAGGTCCGCAGCATCAGGTCGAAGCCGTAAATCAAGATGATGCCGATCGCCAGCATCCACAACGTCTCTTCCGCCTTGTTCGGCACGACGCGGTCATAGACCTGCATCGAGAAGATCGACGATGCGATGGTGAAGAGGTTGATCAGCAAAGCCGAGAGGATGACTTCCAGATAGAGCGGCGTGAACTTCAGCACCTCGCTCCAGAACCAGTTGCGCGGCGGCGCTTCCGTCAGATCGGCCGAGCGCGTGTCGAGGCGGATCTTCGGCCGCACCAGCAGCATCTGGCCGGTATAAAGCTGCGAGACCAGTTCCACGGCGACGGTTTGCGAGCCGTCGAGATTGTCCGGCGTCGCGATCTCCACCATGCCCTTCTTCGGGGCCGAGAGCATGACGACGGCACGTTTCTCGGTCAGCAGCAGAACTGCCGGCAGATTGATCGCCTGGATCTTGTCGAAAGGACGGCGGATCTTGTTGGCAGAGAGACCGGCGCGGTCCGCTGCACGAACGAAGAGATCCGGTGTCATGCCCTCTTCCGCGATCGGCAATGACGCCGCCAAGGCCGCCGGCGAACGCGGATTGCCGAAGATACGGGTCAGGATGACGAGGCAAGACAGCAGCGCGTCTTCGCGCATGGTCGGGCCGGAATATTCGACCGGCGGCGTATTCGGGCCAGGCGCCACGGTGACCTGTTGATGCTCGGCAGCGTGCGCATCGCCCCCACCACCTGCGGCGGCACCGGCCGGAGCGCCAGCCGCTGCGCCAGCCGCATTGCCGGATGCTGCACCCGTCGGGTTGCCTGCGGGATTCCCCGGAGCAGCGCCACCAGCGGCTGGTGCGCCAGCTGCGCCGGGCGCCGCGCCGCCCTGCATGGCGCGTTGGATCATCTGTTGAATGGCGGCTTGATTGCCAGCCGCGGGATTAGCTGTCGCCCCTGCAGGCTGCGACGGTGTCGTCGGATGGCCCGTCGTCGGATGGCCAGTCATCGAATGGCCCGGCGCTACTTGACCAGAGATCGGCTG
>DATMUQ010000314.1:0-2114 GCA_035563795.1 Terriglobales bacterium
TCCCGATGGCTATTGCTGGGTGCCGAGCCTGCCGAAATCGAGCGCGCCGGGCTGAGCGAGGATATCTCCCGACCTGACTCTTATTGATCTAAGCCTTGATGACTTTGCGGCTTTTCGTCTTCCGCTTCGCCAGGGCATTGCGCGTATCGACCACCAGCTTCGCCTGGCTGGCGACCAGTGCATAGTCGACTGCGTCGTGATCGGTGACAATCAGCACCGCATCGGCGGCAGCAACGCTCTTGGCCGTCAGGGCCACTGACCGGCGCCCCGTCAATTCGGGATATTCCCGGGTCGGCGTGATCCGCGGGATATGCGGATCGTGATAGCTCACCTTGGCGCCCAGCTTTTCCAGCGCTTCCATGATATGCAAAGCCGGGCTTTCGCGCTGGTCGTCGACATTCTTCTTATAGGCAACACCGAGCATGAGGATGCGCGCACCCTTCAGGGCCTTGCCGGCCTGAGCACTGAGCGCTTCCACCAGGCGGGTGATGACGAAACCGGGCATCGCCATATTGATCTCACCGGCCAGCTCGATGAAGCGGGTATTGATGCCGAATTCCCGCGCCTTCCAGGTCAGGTAGAAGGGATCGATCGGGATGCAATGACCGCCGAGGCCGGGACCGGGATAGAAGGGCATGAAGCCGAAAGGCTTGCTCTTCGCGGCATCGATCACCTCCCAGACGTCGATCCCCATGGCCGTGCAGATGACCTTGAGTTCATTGACCAAGGCGATATTGACGGCACGGAAGATGTTTTCCGTCAGCTTGACGAGTTCTGCCGTCTCCGGACTGCTGACCGGCACGGTCTTGACGACGATCTGGTCATAGAGAAGCGTCGCCAGGTCGAGCGCCGGCGCGCCATCGCCGCCCACCACCTTGGGGATGGCTGCGGTGCCATAGGTGACATTGCCGGGATCTTCCCGCTCCGGCGAATAAGCGAGGTAGAAGTCCCGCCCGGAACGCAGGCCACCAGCTTCCAGGATCGGCTTCAGCACCTCGCGCGTGGTGCCGGGATAGGTGCTCGATTCCAGCACCACCAATTGGCCGGGGCGCAGATGCCGGGCGATCGCCTCGCCCGTCTTCACGATGAACTGCAGGTCGGGTTCCCGGTGCCGGGTCAGGGGTGTTGGTACACAAACGATCAACACATCCATCTGGCCGAGACGGCCGAAATCGTCCGAGGCGGCGAATTTGCCGGCTTTGACCAGCGGTGCCACCCGTTTCGTGCCGATATGGCGGATATAGGATTTGCCCGCCGCCAGCTGCCGGATTTTTGCCGGATCGACGTCGAAGCCCGTGACCTGAAAGCCTTTTTCCGCGAACAGGCAGGCCAACGGCAGGCCGACATAGCCAAGGCCCAGGATGCCGATTTTCACGGTTTTCTGCAGGATGGCGTCGCGCAACGCCACGCCGGTCTGCTTTTTAGGGCGGGCTGACTGCGATTTCATGCTGGGGGATACTCCTTGATGGCCCGCGGACCTTAACAAAGCGCGTCCCGGCTCGCAGCTTCTTTTCGGCTTTTATTAACCTAAATTGCGAGACAATAGTTTTTCAGCTCCGCACCGGATGAGATGAGGCACGTGGTCGCAACCGGACCAGAAAAGATGACGATAGAGACAGGCGCCTGTGGGGGGATGGAAATGCTTTCCAGCCTCACCGCACTTGGCGCCGTGATTCATTTGGCTACGGACGGGACCCTGGCCCTCAAGGCAACCAACCGGACCTTCCGGGATCTGACCAAGCTCGATGAGCAGGCTGCGGCGGCCGCCGAGCTGAGCCAGCTGATCGGCGCCGGCTTCGATCAATTAGGCAGCCTTGCCAAGGAAGCGGTGCTGACCGGTCGGCCGCACGATCTGGCGCTCAGCCTTGCCACCGATCATGGGCTGCGGCGCTACCAGGTCATCCTGCTTCCCAACCAGCCGGGCTGGGAGGCGCAGGACGTCCTGCTGATCGGCACTGACATCACGGCAAACGAAGCCGTTCGCCATCTCGACGGCGTCCTAACCACCATGCGCGACGTGCTCTGGTCGGTGCAGCTCGGTACCCGGCAGTTGAGCTATTGCAGCCGATCCGCGGAGAGCCTGATCGGCCTCAGCCCGGCGGAACTGATGCGTG
>DATMUQ010000315.1:0-2890 GCA_035563795.1 Terriglobales bacterium
GCCCAGACCCAATCCCGCCGCGACGGCGAGAGCCAAACCAACGAATTTCCGCATGTAATCATCCTCCCAATTGACGCGGCGGATTCTTTCCCGGCCGCACCGTCTTTGTGATCCACGGCACGATCATCATCGGCTGGCAGATGAAACCGGTGGCGGTGAGCAACAGGAGGTTGCTTCGTCACGTGCGACCGGAATTGCCCATCAGCTTCTGAGATCGGCCTTCCTTCTCCCCGCACGTTCGGCCCGCTGTCTCTCTCGCGGCAGCTTCGGCCCTAAACGGCTTGGCACATCATGCGATCAACCGCATCTCGGCACGAAGGCTGTCACCATATGGTAAGACACACGGCGAGACCAGATGAAGCGATCCGGTCCCTCCTTCCGAACGCGCCGTTTTTTTCGATCTTGGGCATCGGCTTGTCCAATGCAGCTCGCGCCGGCGGCGCAATGTCAGCTTGCCGTCAGCGGGACGGTGCTCGCGCTCCGCAGATTTCGATCCCGCTCCCCGTGAGCCGGACCTGGGCTCAGCCGCTCACGGCCCGGCAGACGGAAAGACAAGATCGTCACCGGCCGGGCAAGGACGATGACTCGTTCTTTCGTCGCGAACCGATGCCAGCCGATCGGAGCGGCGGGCCCTGACAGATTTCTGGATAAAATTCCATTTATATCAGTTAGTTAATCCTAGTCGTACCGACAAACCCTGTGCTTCCCGAGCAACAATCCCTTTCGAAAACGCAAGAAAAGCGGCTACCGAGGTTGCAGGTGCGAAAAGAACGCCCCATCATTGCTGCATTGCAGCAAGTCAACGGGCGACTCATGAAGCAGATCGACTGGCGGGCCTTGCGCAGGCTGATCCCAGCTTGGCGGCATGAGGATGTGCCGAATAATGGCGTGCCGCCCGGCGCGCAGCCGGAAACCGATGACATCCCAACTGCCCTGGTTCCGGTTCCGCCGGTTCAGGCACCGACTGTTCACGTACCGATTATCGAGGCGATTCCTGTCGCCAAAGGCACGCAGCAGCAACTGTTCTTGCCGCTCTATCAGGCGCCGTTGCAACTGCCGGCACCTCATGCCGCGCGGTCGACAGAGCCGTCACGATCGACCGCATCCCCGGCCGCGCAGGCACCAGACGAGGCTCCGGTCCAGGCGGGTGAAGCCGCAAATCGCTCTCCGGCATCAACGCCGCGTGCCATGTCCCGCAGGCCGCAGACTGTCGCTCCTTCCGTCAAAGGCCATGACCGGCACCCACCGCGCAAGATTGCGCTGGCGCTGCAAGGTGGCGGCGCCCACGGTGCCTTCACCTGGGGCGTGCTCGACCGGCTGCTGGAAGAGCCCGGGATCGAGATCACTGCGGTCAGCGGCAGCAGCGCCGGTGCCCTCAACGCTGTGGCGCTTGCCAGCGGCCTCCTTGAAGACGGACGCGCGGGCGCACGGCGACGGCTCGACCAGCTCTGGCGCCGTGCCGCCGGCCTTGCCGAGTTGAGCGGCCTGCCCTCGTCGCCGCTTGATCGTCTTGCCCCGAGCCTCGGCGTCGATTGGTCGCCGGGCCACCTGCTGTTCGATTTCTTCACACGCTATGTCTCGCCCTATCAGTTCAATCCCTTCGGCATCGACCCGCTGCGCCAGCTTTTGCGCGACCTGGTCGATATCGACGCGTTGAAGAGCGAACAGGCCCTGCCGCTCTTCATCGCCGCGACGCGCGTCGATAACGGCGAGATGCAGCTGTTTGGCAACCAGGATCTCAGCATCGAGGCAGTGCTCGCCTCGGCCTGCCTGCCGGCGATCAACCAGGCGATCAAGATCGACGACGCCTATTACTGGGATGGCGGCTTCAGCGCCAATCCGCCCTTGCTCCCCTTGCTCAGCCGTGGCCTGGAGAATGAGGATACGGTCAACGACATCCTGCTGGTGCGGGTCGATCCGGTGCAGGACGATTCCATGCCGATCACTGCCGGCGGCATCCGCAACCGGGTCAACCGGCTGATGTTCAATGCGCCACTCAATGCCGAACTGCGCGCGCTGCAATGGCTGCGCGGACAGTTGCGGGAGCCTGCCTTGGCGCAGAGCGCATTCGGCAAAAGCCTGGCGCATCTCCGCTTGCACAGCCTCAGTGCCGATGACGCCATGCGCCAATTCGGCAGTGCCAGCAAATTACGGCCGGATCTGCATCTCATCGAAAGACTGCACGAACTCGGCCGGGATGTCGCCGAGGATTGGCTGGGAGAACATGTGCCGCGCCGGCACAGCGACCGCCGCATATCCCAGCGCGCCTGATAGGTGGCCGGATTTCAGGGTGCCGGATAGCTGAAGGCCGTCAGCGGCGTCCACTGGCTGGCCGTGCTGACCAAGGTCACGGCATAGCTGCGCCGATCGGTGGTGATGGTGAGCTGGGTCTTCAGATTGTCGCTATGCGGCGACAGGATCAGCACCGGTGTTGCGAAAGTTCCGGCGCCATAGGTGGTTGGCGTGATCGACCAGTTCTGGTCACCGGCCTCGGTCGCCTTGATGGTCTCACCCTGCTGCAGGCTGAGGGCACAATAATGCGTCGGCGCGCAGGTAACGACGGCGTCACCTTTGCCATAAATCAATGTCTGATTGGCACCGACCTTCTCGGGTGCCTGCGGCGTGCTCGTCTCTTGGGCGTGCGCCGCAACGACCGTGCAAATCGTCAACAAACCGGCGCATAACAATCGTCGCATGATAAAGGCCTTGCGGGGAAAGGTCCGCACTACTTTGCGCCGCCAATAACGGCCGTGCAACAGACGATCAAGATCAGTGCCGGAAATCGACGGTGACCGGCTCGCTACCGATACTGACCGTGCTGCTGACCGCCGGCGTCTCGGCAATGACCTTGCCGCGCCGGATCACCGCCAGGCGCGCCGGCCGCAGCCGC
>DATMUQ010000316.1:0-2361 GCA_035563795.1 Terriglobales bacterium
GTAGAAGCGCCAGAGCGAGAAGCGGCCAGTGCCGAGTTCATCGGCCAGCAGCGTGGTGATCAGATAGCCGGAGATGACGAAGAAGACATCGACGCCGACAAAGCCGCCGGGAAATCCGAGCCCGGCATGGTACAATACCACCGGCAGCACCGCGACGGCACGCAGCCCGTCGATGTCCTTCCTGTATTCAAGCGCCATTATCTATCGCCAGCTTTCGAGCCTCAACGCCGGGTTCAATGCACGCTGGTTCAATGCCCAGGGTTCAATTTGACCGGGAATCCCCCGCCCGGCTGCCTGTGCAGCCGCGGCCTCATGCGTGGCGATTTATACCGATTTCCCCGCCAGCAGCTTTTTACAATGCTGTAAGGAAGCGACTTTTATCCGCATCGGAGAAGCCGTCAAGCCAGCACTGTCAGCCAGCCGACAGCTATCGCCGCTTGATGCAATGCGGGATACCGCATGGGCGAGGTGCCCCGCGGGTGCCACGACCGACAGGGTCGTGGCGGTGGTGCTAGCCCACCACCACGTCGCTGATCTGGATCACCGGTGTCAGGTCGGTGTAGTTGGCGATATCGGCCAAGATCTCCGTCGCATGCGGTCCGAAGCCGGCCTGGAAGGTGGCGACCGAGTCACAGAAGATGTGGCACATGCCGATATAGGTGGGATCGGAACCGGGCGTGCCGCCGGCAAGACCCTTATCGACCGTGTAGAACTTGCAGGTCTCACCCATGCGCTGCTTGACCAGCGGCATATGCTTGTCGCGGTAATAATCGTGATCGAAGCGAGCGCCGGCGGCGAAGGGATACATCACGCTGACCTTGATCATGACACGGTCCCTCTGATGCGGTCCTCGAGTGAAGCGCCATGGGATTCACGCGCAACTGCGGCGAGGACACTGCCGTTAGTCTCCTAATGGTAGATCATCGTCGCGCCACGGTACAGCGCCCGTCTATTGGCCTAAGGTCTAGTGGCTGGGGTCCGGATTAGCATCGACGACGGAAATTGCATACCGTGTTGCACAGAGGCATTCGGTCCGGAATGCCTAGGTCATCAATGACAACAGCCAGGATGAAGAACCTGTGGATTTTGACCATGCTGATAGCGCTTAAGGTCGGCGCGCGCATACGAGCACTGGAGCTCCTGGCAGCATTGGCCGGCACGCTTCTGCTGGCTGGCACCGCACCGGCGGCATCTGCAAAAATGCCGCCGATGCTACCCTGCGGGGGCGAGCCCTATCCACCTTTTGCGGAGGATGTTGCGCGCCCGAATGTCCAGGTTTGGACCCGGTCTGACTTGCCCAGCGAATGGAGTGTTCCCGCCTGTGCCGGCGTCAATGCCACCGCACCCTATCTCATGGTCGCGCTGGCGGGGGTGTTCCATGACGATACACCGATGAACAGCCTTGCCGGCCGCTTCGGCACCATCTCCGCCACGAAAGGGATCAAATACTGGTCGGTGACGGACAAGGCCTGGCGCGTGCTGATCACCGATGCGACCGCATTGACAGCCGCAGGAAAGCGCCGGCCGGATTTCGCTGCAGCCGATGTCATCAGCGGTGCCGATCTCTACTTTGAACAGCAAGACAATCGAAGCTCCCGGCCCGTCATCTATCGCATGCATATCGGCGCTTTCACGCCCGACCGCATCGAGGTCAGCCTGGAGAATGTGACGGCGGTCCGCGTCTTCGGCATCTCGGTCTTCGATCCCGGCGATCTCAAATCGCTTTACATCCTGCAACGCTCATCCGGCGGCTGGAGCTATTACAGCCTGAGCATCATGGCCAATCCGGGCCTCTGGGGCAGCGGCTCGCAGCCCTCCTTCGTCAATCGCGCCGCCGCCTTCTATCGGCATTTCATCGGATTGCCGACTGACCAGGAACCGCCGGCGGCACCGTGACCGGGTGTTTTCAAGAGCGCGTCAGGTCGAGGGCCTGCCATCGCCTATCCTTCGTCGCCCCTCATCCCACCGCCCGACTGCCGGCTCCGCTGCCGATCGACGTGATGAAGCTTTCCATCTGCCGGCGCAAAGTCTCGGTATTGCCGGCGATCTCCTCGACATCCTTGGCGACGGTGCCGGAGGCATCAGAGGAGCTGCGGATGGCATCGGCGGCGACATGGATGCGCGTCGTCACCGCCTGCGTCCCTTGTGCGGCGACATCGACACCGCGCGCGATCTCCTTGGTGGCGGCCCCCTGTTCCTCCACTGCCGCGGCGATGGCGGCGGCGGCATCGCTGATGCGATCGATGATGCCGACGATGCGGTCGGTCGCTTCGGCGCATTTGGCCGTCTCGGCCTGGATGGCACCCACCTGCTGGGCGATCTCCTCGGTGGCGCGCGCCGTCTGGCCGGCCAGATTCTTCA
>DATMUQ010000317.1:0-4030 GCA_035563795.1 Terriglobales bacterium
GGTACCAGAGCAAGTAGAGGCCGGTGGACCATTTTCGGTGCGCCTCGGCGACCGCGTGCGCCAGCCGAGAAAATTCGCGGTCCTCCTCGAAGGGCGGGTCGACCACCACCAGGCCGCGCCGTTCCTTCGGCGGCAAATAAGCACGGAGCGCGGTCCAGCCGTCGACGGCCGGAGTCTTGATGCGGTCGTCGCCGCGCAGGTTTTTCCGCAGCGCGGCCGCTGCGGCCGGCTCGACCTCGCAGGCGATCAGCCGATCCTGGGGGCGCAGCCAGGCGCGCGCCAACGCCGGCGAGCCGGGATAGGTCTTCAGCCGGCCGCGCTCGTTAAGCGCGCCGACCACCTCGAGATAGGGCGCAAGTAGCACAGTGACGGGTGGTTCGAGCGGCGCTGCCAACACCCGCTCGATGCCCGCGTGCCATTCGCCGCTGCGGCTGGCTTCATCGCCGGTCAGATCGTACAGACCGGACCCGGCATGGGTGTCGATGACGCGGAACGCCGCCGGCTTGCCGCGCAGGTAATGCAAGATGCGGGCAAGCACCGCGTGCTTGAATACGTCAGCGAAATTTCCGGCATGAAAGGCGTGGCTATAGTTCACGGGCTGGCTGGCAGGCTGCTCTTTTCAACCGGGCCTATCTTAGCCCACGTCGCCTTTCAACCCGGCGTGCCGGGAAGAGCGAACTGGCTTCGTGCGCATGAGCCTGCGACGGCTTGCTGCGTGACGGCCGCAGCAGCGAGGCCGTCTTGTGCGGCCGCCCGAATGGCAGCGTGCCACTCCCGCTCGATCGCGGCGAAGAGCAGCGCACCTGCACGAATATCGTTGCCGCCATCGCGATAGGATGCAAGTCCAGCGGCAGCACGCAGTGATCGGACGAATCGTACAGCCACGACGCGATGTAATCCGAGCTCGGCAGATTTGCGAAAACCGCTATAATCCCAAACACTGTGCGGCCGCCCGGTTTGGCCTCATCAAAGCGTTCGCGATCCCACTACACGAAGACGTGAACAAACCGGAAATTGACCTTGGTCAACGGTTGCATAAACCGCAAGCTCTTTATCGAACATTAAAAGAACAAACTAGAACCAAACATGATCGAGTTTGAGAGGGCCCCAGCCGAGGGAGTCGAGCGCAGCACCGAGTACCGGCAGCCACGCCGCAATCTCAGACCCTGCCCCAATCGCCCAGCACCGCCTGCACCAGCGCCAGCGCCGCCACGGCGGCGGTATCGGCGCGCAAGATGCGTGGTCCAAGCGCAATCCGCACAACATTCGGCCGATTTAGCAACGCCGCCCGCTCTTCGGCCGCGAAGCCGCCTTCCGGACCAATCAGCACTGCAAGCGGTGCACCGGCTCGCCTAGCTGCGGCCAACGCCGCCACCGGATCCTGAACCTCCGCCGCCTCATCGCAAAAGACCAGCAAGCGTCCGGCGTCGACAGCAGCTATTGCGCCAGGAAACGCTGCTGGCTCGGCCACATCGGCCAGCGCCAGGATGCCACACTGCTCCGCCGCCTCGATCACATTGGCGCGCATGCGCTCGAGATTGACCCGGGCCACCTGGGTATGGCGCGTGAGCACCGGATACAGGCGCGAAGCGCCCATCTCCACCGCTCGCTGCACCAGGTAGTCGAGTCGGGCACGTTTGAGCGGCGCAAACAGAAAATGCAGGTCGGACGCCGGCGGCTGCGTGCGCTGCCGGGCGCCGACGGTGGCGGTCAGTGTGCGCTTGCCGGTCTCGGCGAGGTGGGCCTGCCATTCGCCGTCGCGCCCGTTGAACAGCAGGAGCGCGTCGCCCTCTTTCAGCCGCAAAACATTAGCCAGATAGTTGGCCTGCCCGCGATCAAAGGAAACCGATTGCCCGGCGGCCAGCGGGGCATCGATATAGACGCGCGGCACACGGAAATTGTATTGCGGCACTGTGTTAACCTCAGCGGCGCCCCGACTTACGCCAGTTCGGCGGGCCTTGGCGAGGGGCGGCGATTGTGACTGGATTGCCGTAATCTCCCAGCATTCGGCCGGTTTCTTGGGCCGCCGCCCTGCTATAATGCCGCCGGGACGAGAGAGGATTCGACCTACATGAGCTTGCGCCGGACCTTGCGTATCGCCGCTTGTCTGTTGCCGTTCGCCGCCGGAACGGCCGCGGCGCAATTTCCGGCGCCACAAGCACCGCAGCAGGAATCGCCCTGCGTTACCGAGTTCTTCAAGCTGCGCGACACAGCCAGCAAAAAAGCGGAGGCCATCCGCGCCGCCAGCCAGCGCCATGCCCAGCCGCAGGAAGCCTGCGGCTTGTTCAACGCGTTCTCCACGGCCGAGGCGAAAATGCTGAAGTACGCAACCGATAACTCGGTCTGGTGCGGCATCCCGCCGCAAATCATTACCCAGATCAAAGAGCAGCACGCCAAGACCAACGAAATACGGACCAAGATCTGCCAAGCCGCCGCCGCGCCGCCGCGCCCGGCCGGGCCGACCTTGAGCGATGCGCTGAGCGCGCCCATCACCGACAGCAACAACATCAAGACCGGGCGTGGAACCTTCGACACTTTGACCGGAACCCCGCTCGGCAACAGATGAGCGATAACGTCGGACGCGTCGCTGATGCGACCGGCAACTGGGTTGACGGTTTCGCGCCGCCTTTCTTGCGTCCCTATCTGCGCCTCGCCCGTCTGGACCGCCCGATCGGATCCTGGCTGCTCCTAATACCGTGTTGGTGGTCGGTCGGTCTCACTGGCATACGCACCAATCACTTCCCCAGCCTCTGGCACATCGTGCTCTTCTTGATCGGCGCCTTCGCCATGCGCGGCGCCGGCTGTACCTGGAACGATCTTGTCGACCGCGATCTCGACGGGCTGGTCGAGCGCACGCGTTCGCGTCCGATCCCCTCTGGCCAGGTGACAGTGGCCGAGGCCACCGCCTTCATGATGCTGCAGGCGCTGATCGGCTTCCTGGTGCTGATCCAGTTCAACCGCTACACGGTGATCACTGGCATCTGTTCGCTCTTGGTGGTCGCGATCTATCCTTTCATGAAGCGGATCACCTATTGGCCCCAGATCGTGCTTGGGCTTGCCTTCTCCTATGGCGCCTTGATGGGCTGGCCGGCCGCCTTCGGCCGACTCGATTGGCCGGCGCTCGTTCTCTATGCCGGCTCGATCTGCTGGGTGATCGGCTATGACACCATCTATGCGCACCAAGACCGCGAGGACGACCTGCTGATTGGCATCAAATCAACCGCGCTGCTGTTCGGCGAAGAGACGCGGCCGATGCTGGCGAAATTCTACGCCGCCGCCGTTGTATTAATTGGCTTTGCCGGCCTTATGGTCGGCGGCCGCTTCATTTTCGTGCTGGGCCTGATCGGCTTCGCCGCACACCTCGCCTGGCAAGTGACGCAGCTCGACATCAATGATTCCGCACGCTGCCTCAAGCTCTTCAAATCGAATCGCGACGCTGGGCTGATCCTGTTCGGCGCCATGCTACTCGAGGAGCTGGTCTAGCGCTCCTCGCGCGGCGATCAGATACCGGGCTAATCGTAATTGCGCTCGACGTCCCTCGGCAGGTAGGCCGTAGTTGCCTATTGCTCGTACTTCGGGAGTTGGCCTGGCTGCACCGTCCCCGATGATGCGGTCGTTGCGGTCGGGATGATCCACGATCAAGCGATTTCCATTTATCGCCTGCATTTTTTTCTGGCCTTCCTTGAAGTCAGGCTGGCCGGGCGCGGAAAAGTAACCACTCCGGGAATCCAGTCGACCGTGTTGATAATTTTCTCTTTAGGCAGCCGCATGATCAACATGCTGGCGGGAGTGGTTCTTTGCCGACAAAGAACGACTCGAGCGTGACGCCGCCGAGAGTGATGCGAGTCTTCTAAATCGACCACTTCGGTCGGCACGACACCTATGGTGACCTCAAATTCTACGCGATCACCGGTGTGCTCAAGTTCTTGAGCGGCTTGCCGCCGGGGATGTCAGCGAGATGGATGGGCTGCAGATCAAATATTGATTGACGCCCGTGTGATCCTGCGGAACTCGTCGCCTTAGGCTCAGT
>DATMUQ010000318.1:0-4928 GCA_035563795.1 Terriglobales bacterium
GCCGCAGCGCGCCGTCGAGCCGCACCACCTCGCCGTTCAGCATGACATTCTCGATCATGTGCTGGACCAGGCGGGAGAATTCGCGCGCTTCCGCCAGGCGCTGCGGGAAGGGCACGGATTCGCCCAGCGCTTTCTGGATATCCGCGGGCAGGTTCAGCATCATCGGTGTCGCAACCAGGCCCGGCGCGATCGCCAGCACGCGCACACCGCTGCGGGCGAGATCGCGCGCCGCCGGCAGGGTCAGGCCGACGATGCCGGCCTTGGAGGCGGCATAGGCGACCTGGCCGATCTGCCCTTCATAGGCGGCGACCGAGGTGGTGTTGACGATGACACCGCGCTCGCCATCGGCCAGCGGCTCGGTCGTCGCCATATCGGCGGCGGCGAGGCGCATCATGTTGAAGGTGCCGATCAGGTTGATCTCGATCACCTTGCTGAATTTCTCCAGCGCCAGCGGCCCGTCCTTGCCGAGGATGCGGCCGGGGATGAGGATGCCGGCGACATTGACCAGGATGCGCGCTGGGCCATGGGCCGCCCGCGCCTTGGCGATGGCCTCCTCTGCCGCCGCGGGTTTGCTGATGTCGCAGGCGATCGCCACGCCGCCGATTTCCTTGGCGACGGCTTCGGCGCCGTCGAGATTAACGTCGAGCACCGCCACCTTGGCGCCGAGCGCGGCGAGATGGCGTGCCACATCGGCGCCGATGCCTGAACCGCCGCCCGTCACCAAAGCTGCCTGACCTGCAACCTGCATCGCTCATTCTCCCCTGTTAACTTTGCGTCGCAGCAGTATCTGCGCGACTGATCTCGCCTTCTAGCAAAGCCGGCGCGGCTTGGCGACATGCCCTTTGTGCGCCGCATTCTAATGCTACCGACGGTGCGTGGCACGCTGCACCCGCGAAAACGGCGCGCGCCAGATCGCCGGTTTCGTCCTGGCATATCGCCGGAACGCAATCGGCTCGCCGTCCAATCGGCGATTTGGCTTGGCAAATCCGGGCCCGGAGTTGCATAACTTTGTTTCTGCGCCGGCGCGCGAAATCGCCGGCGCCAACCGAGAAGAATCCGCGACAGGATTCCGGTTTGGGGTTGCCTGGGCATGGCGCCGAAAGGAGCTGGCCAGGCGGGAGGGAAATGCCAGCCGATGGTCGGTTTTGCCGATTTGTCGTTATCCGTAGTTTCGTCATCCGGCCTGATGGCCGGCGTCATTCGGCGATGCCTGCGTCTGCCCGAATTGTCGTCGACGACTTTTCCCTGGATTGTTTCTGCGACAAGCCGGCAGCGCCACGCGCTGCCAGCGAATAATGGCCGGCGCGCTTGGCGATCGCCGTCAGCCGGTCGATCTCAATCGATCGCTCAATGCTAGGAGGCATCACGTGAATAAAATTTCCATCCTCATGTCGGCGGCTTTTCTCGCGGTGACGGCGGGCCTCGCCCATGCCGACGGCGAGAAGATCATCATCGCCACCGAAGGCGCCTATGCGCCGTTCAACTTCGTCGCCAGCGACGGCAGCCTGCAGGGCTTCGATGTCGATATCGCCAAGGCCCTGTGCGAGAAGATGAAAGCCGATTGCACCATCGTGAAGCAGGATTGGGACGGCATGATCCCGGCCTTGCTCGCGAAGAAGTTCGACGCCATCGCCGCCTCGATGTCGATCACCGCGAAGCGCGAGGAGCAGATCTCTTTCTCCGACAAGTATTACAACACCCCGGCGGTGATCGTCGCCGCCAAGACGGCGAAGATCACGCTCGGTGCCGATGGCAATCCGACACCGGATTCCTTCAAGGGCCTGCGCGTCGGTGTGCAGCGTTCGACCATTCATGAAGCCTATGCGCGCGCGCATTTCGCCGGCGCCGAGATTGTCGTCTATGACACGGCGGACAATGCCAATCTCGATCTCACCAATGGCCGCATCGATGCCCGCATGGACGATATCCTGGCGCTGCAGGACGGCGTGTTGAAGCAGCCGGGCGGCGATGCCTATCAGGTCTGGGGCAAGGGCTATGTCGGCGGTGAGCTCGGCAAGGGTGTTGGCGTCGGTGTGCGCAAGGAAGACACCAAGCTGAAGGAAGAATTCAACGCCGCCATCAAGGCGATCCTCGAGGACGGCACCTATAAGAAGATCAACGACAAATACTTCACCTTCGACGTCTATGGCGGGCCCACTTCCTAAGTTGGCCTCCTGAGACGGCATGACCTCGATGGCCGCCGGTATCTGGGACGACCGGCGGCCATTTTTATGCAATGATCGGTCCGCTCAAGGCAGGCCGAAAGGAATTTCAGATGAACGGCATCTTCGACCTTAAGGGCTATGGCCACCTGCTCATCGAGGGGATCATCACCACGGCCGAAGTCTCGGTCTGTGCCTTCATCGTCTCCATCGCTTTGGGACTGGTTGGCGCCGCCGGCAAGTTGTCGAAGAACCCGCTCGCCCATAATCTCGCCAATGCCTATACCATCATCATTCGCGGCGTGCCGGAGCTGGTCCTGCTGCTGCTGATCTATTACGGCGGTACGGTGCTGCTGCAGACGATCTGGTCGGCGATCAGCGGCCAGGATCAGCGCATCGATATCAACAATTTCATCGCCGGTGTCCTGGTCGTGGGCTTCGTCTATGGCGCCTTCGCGACGGAGGTCTTTCGCGGCGCCTTCCAATCCATCCCCAAGGGACAGATCGAGGCCGGTACGGCTTGCGGGATGAGCAAGGCCCAGGTTTTCTGGCGCATCAAGCTGCCGCAGGTCTGGCGCTTTGCCATTCCCGGCCTTGGCAATGTCAGCCTCGTCGAGGTGAAGGCCACGGCGATCATCTCCGCCATCGGTTTGACGGAACTGACCCGCCAGGCCGATGTCATCAAGCAGCCGACGCGCCTGCCCTTCACCGTCTTCTTCCTGGCGCTGCTGGCTTATCTGGCGATGACGATGATCCTGAATACCTTCTGGCACCAGCTGGAACGCCGTGCCTCTCTCGGCATCCGGCGCGCGTGAGGGTGCTGCCATGAATATCAATTTCGGCCTCATCTGGGAAAGCCTGCCGGCCCTGTTCACCGGCCTCGTCCTCACCCTGCAGCTGACTGTCATCTCGGTGCCGATCGGTCTTTGTCTCGCTTTGCCGCTCGGTATCATCCGCGCGTCCGGCAATAGCTGGGCCTCGCGTCTCGTCTATGGCTATACCTATCTCTTTCGCGGCACGCCGCTGCTGATCCAGCTCTATATGATCTATTACGGTCTGGCGCAGTTCCAGCTGGTGAAGAGCAGCATTTTCTGGGTGTTCCTGCGCGAGGGCTATTGGTGCGCCCTGCTGGCTTTCGTGTTGAACACCGCCGCCTATACGACTGAGATCATTCGCGGTGCCATCCAGAATGTGCCCTTCGGCGAGGTCGAAGCTGCGCGCGCCATCGGCATGTCGCGCATCATGGTGCTGCGCCGGGTGGTTCTGCCGCAGGCCTTCCGCATCATGTTGCCGGCTTATTCCAACGAGGTCGTGCTGATGCTGCAGGCGACCTCGATCGCCAGCCTGGTGACGGTGATGGATCTCACCGGTGCGGCGCGGGTCATCATCGCCAATACCTTCGCGCCCTATGAGATCTTCGTCACCATCGCGCTGATGTATCTTGCCATGACCTATGGGATCATCTGGCTGTTCAATATCTGGGAGCAGCGCCTGATGCGCCATCTCGGCGAACGCCCGGTCGACATCTTGCAGGAGGGTGCCCTGGCGGCGCGGTGACACAAGCGAAAGTGAACTGATCTTCCAGGGTAATTTGCAGCTACATTCTTGTTGGGGGAATGAATGAAGTTTAGTTCGATTGCAGTCGCTCTGCTGGCGATTGTTGCGCTTGCCAGTTGTGCTACGCCACAGAAACAAGCGCAGACAGATATCAAGCATCTGCGGATCGCGACCGAAGGCGCCTATGCGCCATTTAACTATGTCGCCAGCGATGGCAGCCTGCAAGGCTTCGAGGTTGATCTTGCGCACGCGCTTTGTGCGCAAATGCAAGCGGACTGCACCATCGTTCAGCAACAATGGGACGGCATGATTCCAAATCTGGTGAGCGGCAAATACGATGCTATCATTGCTTCGATGTCGATCACCAATGAGCGGAAGCGCGTGATCGCATTTTCGGAGCCCTACTACAATACACCGGCTGTGCTTGTCGCAAAGAAGGGGACGCGGATTGTCCTCGGCGGTGACGGCAATCCGACGATCGGCTCCTTTAAAGGGCTAGCCATTGGCGTCCAGGTTTCCACCATCCATGAAAACTATGCTGCCCGCAATTTCCCCGGAGTGCGGTTGGTCCGATACGCGACGTCAGATGAGGCTGATGCTGCGCTGCTCGCCGGAGAGGTCGATGCCCGCTTCGACGATATCCTGGCTTTATATGCCAATCTTTTGAAGAACCACGGTGCTGACTATACTGTGTACGGCAAAGGTTATTACGGCGATGAGCTTGGCAATGGCGTCGGCATTGGCCTCCGCAAGGAAGACGCCGCCCTGCGCGGCGCCTTCGACAATGCATTGGATGCGATCTATGCGGATGGGACGTATCGCAAGATCAATGCGAAATATTTCGCCTTCGACCTCTATTTCAAGCCGGGTCAGTAAGCGCGCGCAGTGACGACGCTCAGCTCTTCGGCATCAGCTCGCTGAGCTTCTTCTTCTGCTGTCCATTGGCGTCGAAATTCGCCGGCGCCAGCCAGGTCTCGAAGGCGGCCTTGACGCCCGGCCATTCCTTGTCGGTGATGGCGTACCAGGCGGTGTCGCGGTTGCGGCCGCGATAGATCGTCGCCTGGCGGAACAGGCCCTCGTATTTGAAGCCGAGACGCAAGGCGGCGCTGCGTGACGGTCCATTGAGCGCGTCGCATTTCCATTCATAGCGGCGATAACCAAGCTCGTCGAAAGCGCGCCGCATCATCAGATACATCGCCTCGGTGGACG
>DATMUQ010000319.1:0-3294 GCA_035563795.1 Terriglobales bacterium
CGCTGGATTAGCTGCCGTGCCGGTGCTGTCAGTGCCGTTTGCCACCACCGGCGGCTTGGCCGCGGGCGCGGTCGTGACGACAACACCATTGGGTAACGGCTCAACGGCAACATTGTCGGCCAGCGGCGACACGACAATGCCCTGATAGCTTGGCAGCAGCTTGAATTCCGGCCAGACCGCCTGCTCCGCCACGCCGAGCCCGGCATCGCGCACGCCGACGACCTTGAGCTGATCGCCGATGGTCGGATCGGTCAAGGTCAGGACTGATCCCGGATTGGTGGTTTGCAGCAACAGGCTGGCACCACCCTGAGCCAAGGTCTCGCGACGTTGCTGGATCGCCTTGACGGCGCCACCCTGCTGCGCCGTCGCCAGATTGATGACCCAAGTATTGCCGCTGTTATGGATCGTCGGCACCGGCAGCGAGCCACCGCTCAGCCGCAGGCCGGAGGCAAATCTGTCGCTGACCGGATCGACCCGTCCCAAGGCACCGAGCAAGGGGCTGCTCACGGCCTGCGATCCGAAATTGCCCGGCGCATCGAAGACCAGCCAGAGCGAATCGCCACGCTTGAAAGCTGCCAGTTCGACCGGCTTTGGCCATTGGAACGTGACAATGGCACCGCCACCGGCCTGCGGCGCCACGATCACCGGCACATCGACCGGGCTGGGCGGCGAAGCTGGCTGCTCGGCCTGGGCCACAGGTTGGCTCGGCACCGGCGTTGCCGCAACCGAGGCTGCAGTCGGTGCCGCAGCGACCGGTGCAGAAGCGGCGGGTGCTGTTGCCTGTTGTGTCGTCGCTGCCGGCGGGCTGCCAACTGCGGCCGGCTGGGTGCCGGGCGAACGACCCGGCAATGCCGAGATCGGCACCAACCCCTGGAAGAGCGAGGCATCGGCGGATTTTGGCGTCGCTTGGCTGGCCGCCGGTGCAGCTGCGGCGGCGACTGCCGGTGCCGTCCCCACGGTCGCCGAGCCCTTGGTGGCCGCCACATTCAACGGCGCCGTATTGCTGTTCTTGGGCGCCTTGCCTTGATCATAGAGATCGAGAATGACCGTCCGGCCTTGCTGTTGATTGCGCAGCTCGATCCCCGGCTTCAAGGCGAAAGTCACCCGTTGTCCGCTGGGATCCGCCTGCGTCAAAGCCGCTTGCAGGCGTGGCGGCAGATCGCGCTGCAATTTCGCGAGATCGAGATTGCCGCCGGTGAATTGCAAGGTGACGCGGTTGCCATCCTGACGCATCGAGAAGCCGACCGTCTCCGGCAGGTCGAAAGCGATGCGTCCATAGGTGTTGTGCTCGCCCGCACGCGGCAGGATCGTGGCC
The DNA here is from genome assembly GCA_035563795.1 of Terriglobales bacterium. Classification (GTDB taxonomy): domain Bacteria; phylum Pseudomonadota; class Alphaproteobacteria; order Dongiales; family Dongiaceae; genus Dongia_B. The sequence goes on from DATMUQ010000319.1 coordinate 1,316, forward strand.
AGCGGTGCCGGCTTGCCAGACGCAGCGGTCGGCAACGCGGCAGCTTGCGCAGCCTGCTTGTTCAATGCCGGGGCCGGAACATCAAGATCGATGACCAGGTTTCCGTTGTCGTCGAACTGGCGGAAAGCGACCGCCTGCTTCAAGCGCAATATCAGCTGCCGGTTGTCGGCCGATGGCGTGGCGCCGCCGATATAGGGCTGGAGATTGCTGATCGCCGCTTCCATATCGACCGCGACCGGCCGCTTGAAAGTGATGACCATGACGTCGCCGCTGGTCTTGATATTGCTGAGCTCGGTGCTGCCGGTATCGAGCACCAGCCGGCCATAGGTCTCGTGCGTCCAGCCACGGGCGAGGATATTGTCATCGGCGCGGGCGGTGACAGCCAGCAGCGACGTCATCGCCACCAGCGAGGCGCTCACCCACAGGTAATTCTTCCGGCGATGATGCGTCCGGCCGCTCACGGTGTCGCTCCTGACGCGGCCGGTGCCGTGTTCGACATGACGATGATATCGACCATGGGCGCAGCACCCGGATCGACCACATGGCCGCGCGTCAGGATCGGCGTCGTCACCCCGCCCTGGCTGAGGGCATTGCTGACCGCAAGTGCAGCCAGTAACGACTTCTGCCACCGCGTCTCATCATCCGGACCCGCGACACTCCCCATCGGTGCCAGCCGGCTATCGACGATGATCTGATTGGGGAGGACGCGCAGCACATCCGCCAAGGCATGCAGCAGATTATCCTTGCCGCCGGTCGCATCCGCGCCGATCGAGCCTTGCAGATCGGTCAGCGATAGCGGAATGATGGCGCGATCGCCAAATCCGGTAATCGGCAGATTCTTCAAGCTCGGCACATTGTCGAACTTCGCCTTCAACAACGACGCGAGATAACCGGGATCGCGCCCCTCTTCCACATTGGGATCGGGCATCGCCTGATTGAGGGCATCCGCCTCCGATCGCGCCGGGGCATGGATACCCGGCACCCCTTCGGTAATCTTCTGCAGTTTCGACGTTTGCAGGCTCGACATTGAGAACAGCAGCACGAAAAACACCAGCAGCAGACCGATCAGGTCGGCGAAGGTGATCAGCCAGAGCGGCTGATGGCCATCCATCGATTGCGGCTGCTCAGAATTAACCTTAACGATCTTGATCATGGCGCAACTCGCTTTGCTGCGCCAGACGGATCGCCCTGACCGCTTGGGTTTGCACCAGATTGGTTCGTACCGCCTTCACCCGTGCTGCTTTGATTGGCGTCGGCCTGCCTGGCCCGCGTCTGCCCTGGCAGGTCAGGCATCTCCGGCGGCCGCATGCGGATCGCGATGGTGAGCCATTTCGGATCGCCGCTGTTGAAACCGACCGAAAGGTCATTGCTCCGCTGCGAGGAGGTGTGGCTGAGGATTGCCGCCAACTGGCCGGCCCGCTCGACATCGAGTTGCCCCGGCGTCGCTGCCGCCAGTTCGATATGGACCTCGCAGCTCCAATCGGTTGGCCGTTTGTCCAGGGCCTCACCGATCTGCCGCAGGATCGCCGGGACCTGGCTGGTCTGCGCACTGGAGGGATTGCCCGCCGCGTCGGGCTTGAAGAAGAGATCGACCGGCAATTGCATGGTGAGCTGATTGGCAGAAATCAGAATCTTCTGCCGGTCGGCAGGCAGCAGCACGCCGAAATAGCTGGCGAGGCCGCGGAGGATGCCGGTCGTGACCTGCTGTGCATTCTGTGCGGCCGAGACAGGGTCGGAACTGCTCGTGCCGCCAAATGTCTGATCGATGCTGGCAGTCACCGTGCTCTGCTTGCCGCTATCGCGTTGCGACAGGCTGTTCAGCACGATGAAGAAGGCCAGCAACAGAAAGAACAGGCTGAGCAGTGTCGGCAGGCTGGGATTACGGATGCCGGCCTGCCGGAAGGTCATCTTGGGCAGATGACCGATGCGTGACTCCAACGCGCTTGCCACCGGTGCCGCCGGATGGCCGCCATGATCAG
>DATMUQ010000320.1:0-5197 GCA_035563795.1 Terriglobales bacterium
AGGCGATCGCTGCTGTCAGCCAGCCGCTCGATCTCGCCGTCGCCGACGACAAGGGGCGGGCGGAGGTACAGGCGCTGCTGGTCAAGATCAACCAGTTCCGCGACATCCTCACCAATGATATGCCGAAAGCCGCCGGCATCACTTTGGGCTTCAACGATCTCGATGGCGATGCCGGTTGAGCCGGGCCCGCGTTGAAACGCGAGCGCGGAAAGGGAGGCCGAAGATGGAACGACGATATTTCCTGTCACGCTTGACGCAAGGTGTTGCCGCGAACGTGTTCGGTGCCGGCAAGGCCGCCTCGGGCGACATCAAGGCGCCAATAGAGAGCCTGCGTTTCCTCAGTGCGTGTCTCGGCCGGGAGGGCAGTGGACGCAATGGCGGCTTCGAAGCGGCCTTGCTCACCGCCGGCGGCCAGGTGATCGGCCAGACGGTGTTGAAGATGCGGGCGCATGAAATCGCCTTGCATCCGTCGCAGAAGCGAGTGCTCGCGACCGGCCGGCAGCCTGGCCGCTTCAGCACCATGATCGACCTGGCGACCGGCGCCGCCGAATTCGATCTCGCTCTCGACGCCGCGTACGAATTCAACGGCCATGCCGTTTTCCTCGGCACCGGCGAGGAACTCCTCGCCACGGAAGAGCATGTCGAAACTAGCGAAGGCCGCCTCAGCTTCTATGACAGTGCCAGTGGGCGCTGGCTGCGGGCCTGGTCCAGCCACGGCGTCGAGCCGCATGAGGCGCTGGTCGATGTGCGGGGAAATCGTGTGATCGTCGCCAACGGCGGAATCCTGCAGCGTCAATCGGTGGGCGAGGTCGCCAGCAGCATCGTCGTGCTCGATCTCACCGACGGTCGCCTGATCGGCAAAACCGTGCTGCCGGAAGAGCTGAACTCGCTCTCGATGCGGCACATGGCCCCGTCAGCGACGGGCGAGACCGCCATCGCCATGCAGGACCAGGATGCGCAGAGCGATCTCCGGCCGCTGGTGGCGGTGATGGATACCGCCGGCGAGCTGCGCTTCCTCGCGATTCCCCGTGACATCGCCGAGACCATGCGTGGCTATATCGGCAGCGTCGCCATCGACAGCGCCAGCCGCGTCGTCTGCGCCACCTCGCCCAAGGGCAATGTCGCCATGTTCTGGTCGCTTGAAGATGACCACTGGCTCGGCACCGCCCGGATCGCCGATGGCTGCGGCGTCGCCCCGGCCGGCACGCCCGGTGCCTTCGTCGTCACCGGCGGTCGCGGCGATATCCTGCGTGTAGAGACGCTGGATGCGAGCGGTGCCTTCATCACGCCGGTGGCGACGACCCTGCGCCAGGATCCAGGCTGGCAATGGGATAATCACCTGACTATGATGACGGCGTAGCGAGGTGAAGAGAACATGCGTATCCATGTATGCCTGCAGGTAAAGCGGACGATTGGCATCATCGCCATCGCTGCGCAGGTCGTGATGCCGGTGGCGAGCGAGGCAGCGACCCCGACACCGAAGCGGGTTGAGTACCGGGCGGAGCTGGATCATGCGGGGACAGTCATGCAATGCGCCATGTCTCTGGCCTTCGAGAATGATCCGGAGTCGCTGGAAATGGGAAATTTCCGTATATTCGTTGTGGAAGGCGCCAAGGGGGCCAGCCCGACCACGGGATATAGCCTGCAGATCGGGCAGATGAAGATCGAGGACAGCCTGCCCGCGGGAATGACGCGCACGTCTTTGGCGAAGGTCGCCTTTATCTCGCCCAGCTATAACACTGCCGGAGAAATGCAGACGACTGAGATGCCAGATGGTGGATTGGGGCAGGTGACACTCAACGATCAGTCGCCGCTGGATCTGATCGGCGCCTTTGAGATGGGGAATTATGACCTCAGCTTTGTGACCAGAGAAGGCACTGAGCAGCGGCGCTATCACATCGACAAGGGCCCATCCGTCGACGTGATGCAGAAGTTCATGAATTGCGTGCGCGTGCTGAAACGCTAGGCGCTCTCGCGCTGCTTGCACCTATTGTCGCGCTATAGCACTCTCCGCGCACGGAAAGCGGGCAATATGACCGACGAAATCACAGCTCGCCCGATCAGAATTGGCATTGCCGGTGCACTCGGTCGCATGGGGCAAGCGCTGACTGCTTTCAGCGTCGGGCGTAACGATGTTGTGCTCGCAGCGTTGTGCCATCGGCCGGGCAGTGAGGGCATGAAGGTCGACCTGCCGGGTCAGCAATCTGACGAGCTGGTCAGTATGAGCGAGGCTCTGGCGCAAGCCGAGGTGATGCTGGATTTCACGGCGCCAGAGGCGACGGTCGCCGTGGTCGAGGCTTCCGTTGCGATGGCGAAGAAGCCGGCTTTGGTGATCGGCACCACAGGGCTCTCTGCGGCGCAGCAGGCGGTTATCACTGACGCCGCGCGGCATCTGACGATCGTGCAATCCGGCAATTTCTCGCTCGGCGTCAATATGCTGATGGGGCTGGTCGAACAGGCTGCCCGCAGGCTCGCCGCCGATGACTGGGATATCGAGATCCTGGAAGCACATCACCGGCGCAAGGTCGATGCGCCCTCAGGTACCGCCTTGATGCTCGGCGAGGCATCGGCGCGCGGACGCGGCGTCGATCTCGCGCCAATGGCGGTACGCGGCCGTGACGGCATCACAGGTGTTCGAGAGGCAGGCAGTATCGGTTTTGCCACTATCCGCGGCGGCGGCATCATCGGCGAACACAGCGTTATCTTCGCTGCCGAGGATGAGACGCTGACACTCTCTCATGCCGCCCATGACCGGGCGCTCTTCTGCGGTGGCGCTATCGTCGCCGCGCGCTGGGCGGCACGTTGTGCGAAGCCCGGTCTCTATTCGATGATGGATGTGCTGGGCTTTACGCCCGCGGCATGACCTGCTAGATGCTCTCTCGCTATATTTTTGCTGGCCGATGCGATCGTTGCATTGATCTCTAAGCACTTCCGTCATCCCTCCTACATGCTCCCGTTTTCTCGTCCCCTGCCTCCCCGGCAAAGCGCGGTGTGAGCCGTCGCTGCGATTACCCGTCATTCCACAGGTCTCATGAAGTATCTTGTCCCGCTGGTCGCCGTCGCGGCCTTGCTGCCTGTTCTCTGCAACGCCAATCCTGATCCCGCTACACAACGACCGATGCTGACGGCGCCACACGTCGCGCGGCTGAGCTATGTCAGCCATCAGGGCTATAGCGCGGCGATCGACGATGTGGCGCTGGTGCCACGCTGGGTCATGTATAGCTTGAAGGGCGAGGTGGTAGCGGGCTGCGTCAAAAGGCATGACAATTTTCATGCAGAAGCGCAGCTGATGGCGGCGCGTCATGCCGCACCGGATGATTATGCCGGGTCCGGCTATGATAAGGGTCATATGGCGCCGGCCGATGACTTCACGCTGGATGCCGGCGAGATGAGCGACAGCTTCTCCATGGCGAACATGGCGCCGCAACTGCCTGGGCTCAACCGCGCGCAGTGGGAGCATCTCGAGGAGACGGTGCGAGCCTGGGCTATGGCGCGGGGCGAACTCACCATCTATGTCGGCCCGGTCCTGCCGCCCAGGCCCGCGACGATCGGCGCCGACCGGGTGGCGGTGCCTTCGGCCTTCTGGAAGGTGATCGTCGATCCGACGCAGCAGCAGGCGCTCGCCTTCATCATGCCGCAGCAGGCCATTGCCAAAGGTGACCTCAGGCCTTGGGAAGCGACCGTCGCCGATGTGCAGCAGGCGGCAGGGATCGAGCTGCCGCTGCCGGCCACTATCAATCGTATGACGAAGCCGGCTTTGTGGCCCGCCTCGATTACCGGCTATCGGCGCGAGCACAAATTGAATTGCGGTGGGTAAGACAGGTGAAGGAACAGGGCTGAGGCTGCATAGCATCATCTTCATCGACGCGTCCCTGTCTCCAGATTATCATGTCTGTGGGGTATCAGGTGTTCCATATCCAAACTCAGGGCGTGGATGATTCTGATAGCGTAACCTAGGGGACAATGTTGATGCCGGCGAAAGTCAGGGCAGTGTCGACCGCTGGCAAAGCTTGGCGGATGGTGACTGAGGTCAGTCGCACCCAGCCAAAGCTCGTGCTGTCCGCGTTCTTGCTTTGCGCGCTGTCCTATATCCCCTATTACCTGACATGGCTGAATCTAGGACCGGTTGCGACACTCAACGATATCGTGACTGGATATGGTCGCTGGATCATCGACCTGATCCAGGGGATCGTATGTCTGCCCCTTACCAATGCGGTCTGCCGGCGCGTGCTGCTGTCAGAACATGCCGATCAGCCGATATGGGAGTCTGCTGTCTGGCGGAACCGAGCATTCTGGGCGATAGCAGCGGCCATTTTCATCGTGAAGCTGGTCACAACCGAAATGACAGGCGATTCCGGGTCGGCTCTCCTCCACCACGTCATCCCGTCAGACGCGGTGGTCATCCTCATGCAATGGCTCTTCTGGCTGATCGGGCTGATTTTAGGCTTGGCGCTGTGGCTGGTCGTGCCAGCCGCGGCGGTCCATGCCAAGACCTCACGCATGCAAAGTGCATTCCTGGGGCTCAGGGGCCAGTTCTGGCGCCTGTGGTTCACTTGGTTTCTCGCCACATCACCGCTGTGGCTGCCATCCTATGTGCTGGCTTTCGCCACAGATCAGAAAGCCAATCCCGAGATCACGTTCATAATCATCTCAAGTTTGTGGACGCAGTTGATCAGCTTCGCTCTCGTCATCGTCGGGGCCACGGTGATGTCGATTTTTTATCAAGCGACTTCCGAAGAGGCGCTGGGTCAGCGTCGGTGATGGCCGTGGTGGCGTTCGCCAGCCGAAGCCAATCGCCTCAGCCACCCGAGGCCATGCGGCTCTGCTGCACGAGGCGCCAGCAGGTCGCGACCAGGGTCACCAGGATGACGAGGCTGCCGACCGCCGCCACGGTGGGGTCGATGTTGTCGCGGATGCCGTTCCAGATCGCCTTCGGCAGGGTCATGATGCGCTGGCTGCTGATGAAGAGCGTCACAACGATCTCGTCCCAGGAGGCGAGGAAGGCGAGCACCGCGCCGGAGAGAATGCCGGGCCGGATCACCGGTACGATGACCAGCCACATCGCCTGCCAGGCATTGGCCCCAAGATTGCGGGCAGCCTGTTCCAGCTTGGGATCGAAGTTGCTGAGCGATGTCGTCACGGTGATGATGACATAGGGCACCGCCAGGATGGCATGGGCAATGACGATGCCGGCATA
>DATMUQ010000321.1:0-8833 GCA_035563795.1 Terriglobales bacterium
GTTCTGGAACGCAGCGGTAATATCGCTGCAACCCATGCGGCGCTTTACAATAATCTCGGTAATGCATTGCGGGCGGCCGACCGCCTCGATGAGGCCATGCAGAGCTATCGCCGCAGCATCGCCCTGGAGCCGACCAATATCGAGACCTATGCCAATCTCGGCAATGAGCTGATGTCGCTTGGCCAGACGGAAGAAGCCATCGACTGCTATCAGCAGGCGCTGCGCCTCAATGCCGGACAGGCTTCTCTGTGGAGCAGCCTGGGTCAGGCCCTCCTGCGGCTGGCACAGCGAGATCAGGCGCTGGAGGCGTTCCGCAAAGCGATCGCCTGCGATCCGACGGCGCCGGGCCTGCGCCTGCAATTGGTGGATGTCCTGAATCTCACCGGACGGCAGGACGAAGCGGCCGCCACCTTGCGCGAACTCGCGGCGGCTTTTCCACTGGAGCTCTCGATCGGCCGAGATCTGGCGCGGCTGGAATTCGCCCGCGACGACCTCGTGGCGGCGCTTGCTGCCTGCCGGCAGGTTCTGACGCAAGCGCCGCATGATGCCGACATGCTGGCGCTCGCCGGGCGCATTTATCACCAGCAGCATGACCTCGATCGCGCGGAGCAGTGCTACCGCCGGTCCTTGCAGAGCCAAGCCGACAATACCGTCGTTCTCTCCTACCTCGCACTCTTGCTGCAGGAAAAAGAACTGCCGAAGGAGACGGCAGAGATCTGCCATCGCTTGTTGCACTTGCAACCGGATCACGCCAATGGCCTCTGCATCCTCGGCTGGGCGCAGCGCCGGCAGCGGCAATTCGAGGAAGCGATCAAGAGCTTCCGCCACGCATTGCAGATCAAGCCCGATTTCGTCCAGGCGGAGACACAGCTCGGCCAATCCCTGCGGGCGCTCGGCCGTGGCAATGAAGCGGCGCAATGCTTCGAGCATGTGATCGACCTGCATCCGGACTATGCCGACGCCTATGTCACGCTCGCCAATCTGCTGCAGGAGAATGACCCGGCGCGCTCACAGGCGCTGTTCAAGCAGGCCTATGCCTTGCGGCCGCTGACCACCTTGCCGGCGCTCGCACAGCCGGCGAAATTCTCCGTGCTGCTGGCGATGACGCCAGGTGTCGCCAATACGCCGACCGATTACCTGGTTGGCAAAAGCAATTACGATGCACATTTCCTCTGCCTGCTGCCGGGCATCGACTACGATTTCGATCTGCTGCGGCAACATGCCGATGTGGTGATCAATCTGGTCTCCGATGCCGATCAGGGCCGTGAGACTTTGCCTTTGGCGCGCGACTTCGTCGAACGCCTCGGCCGGCCGGTGATCAACCACCCCGACAAGATCAGCCCCACCGACCGGGCCGCCGTTGCTGCTGCCTTGACCGGTATTCCCGGCTGCCGCGTGCCGCGCATTGCTCATCTCCGCCAGGCGCAATTGCGCGATGATCCCACCTGTCTCGATTCATTTGGTTTCCCGGTCCTGTTACGCGTGGCCGGTAAGCATGGCGGCGACGATTTCGAACTGATCAAGGACAAGGCGGATATCCCGGCTTTCCTGGAAGCCTCGCCGGCCGAGGATTACTACGCCATCGAATATATCGATTTCAGCTCCGCCGACGGCCATTTCCGCAAATACCGCTTCATCTATGCCAATGGTGAAGTGCTGCCGTATCACCTCGCCATCGGCAATGGCTGGAAGGTGCATCACTACACCACCGACATGGACAAGCATGTCTGGATGCAACAGGAGGAAGAGACCTATCTGCGCGATCCCTGGAGCGTCTTCAGTCCGGCCAATCTCGCCACGCTGCAGGCGATCCGGCAGGCCATCGGCCTCGACTATTTCGGCATCGACTGCTCGCTCGACCGCAACGGCGATGTCGTCGTCTTCGAGGTCAATGCCTCGATGCTGGTGCATGACGACAATGCCCAGTTCCCCTACAAGAATCCCTATGTCGCGGTGATCAAGCGCGCCTTCGATGCCATGCTCGAGAAAACTGCCGGCAAGGGGCAGGGCGCTTAGAGCCGGATCGTTTTAGACAAAATCACTTTGCGATTTTGTCTAAAACGTGAATCCGTCTCTCCTCAATAAGATAGAGGGCGATTCACGTTTTTGATGGAAGCAAGGGTGCTTTCCATCAAAAACGATCGCGCTCTAGCCCGCCGTCTGGCGCGCCTCGCCGATCAGCCAGTCAATGAAACCCTGTGCCTCCGGCCGTTCGCTGACGGTCGGCGCATAGACGAGGTAATAGGCAAAGGGCGTGACGATGCTCTTGGCGAAGGGCGCCACCAGGGTATGGGCGGCGAGATGATCCGCCACCACCGCCTTGGTACCGAGGGCGACACCCTGGCCGGCCACCGCCGATTGCAGGCAGAGCGTGAAATCGTTGAAGCGGGGACCCCGGCTGGCATCGAGGCCGGTAACACCCGCCGCCCTGAGCCAGGCCGGCCAGTCGGGCCAGGGCAGGTTATGGGCCGAGGACCAGTCGAGATGCAGCAGGGTGCACTTGCTGAGATCCGCTGGCTCATTCAGGGGCGTGCGCTCAAGCAGGCGCGGGCTGCAGACCGGGAACACCTCGTCACTGAACAGGCGATGCGAGATCAATCCGGGGAAATCCCCCAGGGCGAAGCGGATCGCCATGTCGAAACTGTCGTCGTCCTCGTCCCAGTTGCGCCAGGCGGTGGCGGTCTCCAGCACGATATCAACGCTGCCGGGCAAGGCGCGGTAGTGCTGCAGGCGGGCGATCAGCCAGTTGGCGGCGATGGCCGGATCGTCGATCCGCAGCCGGATGGCGAGGCCGCGCTTACCCTTGCGCATCTTGGCGGTGGCTTGGGCCAGCAGGCGGAAGGCCTGGGCGAGGTCGTCCACGGCGACCGCGCCGATCTGGGTCAGGGCCGTCCCGGTACCGGTGCGGCGGATCAGCGTCACCCCGAGCTCAGCCTCCAGGGCCTTGACCTGCTGACTGACGGCACCGGGGGTGACGTGGAGTTCTTCTGCCGCCGCCCGGACCGAGCCCAGCCTGGCGACGGCTTCGAAGGCGCGAAGGGCGGGTAAAGCGGCGATCGGGCGGGCCATGGGTCCTCAACCGGTATCCGGAACCGTTAAAATCCTAAATTTAGCTTACGTATTTAGTTTGACTAAATCCGGACTTTACTCGAAATCGCCTGCAAACGGCAAGTTGGCGCACTATATCTCTTCTCGGACGCGGTACGGAGCCTGAAGCCTCCCAGCAGGCAGCACCGCAGCCCTTCTTTAGGAGATCTGATCATGCGTTATCCTCGTCTGGTGCTTCATGCCAAGGCCTTTGCCCTGCCGGGCGCGCTGAGCCGCCTGCAGCCGTCCGACAACGATGCGCGTCTGCTGGCCGATATGGGCCTCGTCCGCGCTGCCAATGGTAAGCTCTATCCGGCGGTCCAGGACCAGCCGGAAGTCGAGCCCAAGCGCGCCGCCTGATACCGGCTTAGGCGGGAAGCAGCCCCGGATCGCAAGATCCGGGTAGCTGAGCACCCGCCAGCCTCGCCAGACTGGACCGATCCCGTCAGTATGTCCGCGGAAGGTCCAGATGGCCGCAACGGCACCCGCTTCAAGCCCCGAGCTTGCAAGTCTGAAGATGGGAGCAACCGAATGGTTGCTCCTTCTGCTTTTATCGGCCCTGTGGGGCGGCTCGTTTTTCTTCTTCAAGATCCTGGTTGCCGAGCTGCCGCCTTTCACCGTCGTGCTGGGGCGGGTTGGCTTGGCCGCCCTTATGCTCAATCTTTATTTGCTGGCGCTGGGCCAGCGGATGCCCCGCGACCTGCGGCTTTGGCGGCAGTTCCTGGTGATGGGGCTGCTCAATAACGCAATCCCGTTCAGCCTGATCGTCTATGGGGAAACCCATATCTCCAGCGGGCTCGCCTCGATCCTCAATGCGACGACGCCGGTTTTCGGTGTCCTCGTCGCCCATTTCCTCACCGCGAGCGAAAAGCTGACCCTGGCGCGCGCCGCCGGTGTGCTCTTGGGCCTTGGCGGGGTCGCCGTGCTGATCGGTCCGGATGCCGTCACGGCGCTCGGCAGGGGCGATCTCGCCGGCCAGCTGGCCTGCCTTGCCGCGGCCCTTTCCTATGCCTTTGCCGGCATTTATGGGCGGCGCTTCTGCGACCTGCCGCCGCTGAGCGTGGCGACCGGCCAGGTCACCGGCAGCACCCTGATCCTGCTCCCTGTCGTTGCCCTTGTAGACCGGCCCTGGACGCTGCCGGCGCCGAGCGCCCAGGCTTGGCTGGCCTTCATCGGCATCGCCTTCTTCTGCACGGTGCTGGCCTATGTGCTCTATTTCCGCATCCTCCGTCAGGCCGGCGCCACCAATCTGCTGCTGGTGACCTTCCTGCTGCCGATCAGCGCCTTGCTGCTGGGCTGGCTGGCTTTGGGGGAGACCATCGGGCTCGGTGCGATCCTCGGCATGGCGATGATCGGTGCCGGCCTTGGCTGTATCGATGGGCGGCCGCTCGCGCTGATTCATCGCTCGAGCCGGCGCCGGCTTCCCGCCGCCTGAACGACGCACTCGGTCTGGCGGCGCGATCACGCGCTGGGCCGAAAGGCTGCACCACGTCGCAGAGAACGGCGGCAATGACACCCGAAGAAGCGACTGCACCAGGCACGGTTGCTCCAGGCGATTCGGCCTTCATGTGACCGGTTTTCAGCGATTGTTCTGACGGCGCAAATCCAGCCACTTCTCCGCATAAAAAAGCCTTTATTTCTCAGATAGATACAAAGGCTTTCCCGGACACGAAAAGAGTAGTTTGCCAGGGTCGAATCTGCTAGTTTGCGCAGCACATCGCGGCCTCTCTCGGGTCGCCCATAAACACCCAAAAAATAAGCAGATTTTCAGTGACCGACACGCCAGCTGCACCGAGCTTCGACATCTCCCCGATCACCATCGAAGAGGAGATGAAGCGCTCCTATCTCGATTATGCCATGAGCGTCATCGTCAGCCGCGCGCTGCCCGATGTGCGCGATGGCCTGAAGCCGGTGCATCGTCGCATCCTCTTCGGCATGCATGAGGCCGGCTTCGGTTCCGGCCGCGCCTATAAGAAATCGGCGAAGGCGGTCGGCGAAGTGATGGGTAACTACCATCCGCACGGTGACCAGTCGATCTATGACGCGCTGGTGCGCATGGCGCAGGATTTCTCCATGCGCCTGATGCTGGTCGATGGCCAGGGCAATTTCGGCTCCATGGATGGCGATCCGCCGGCGGCGATGCGTTACACCGAGGCGCGTCTCGCCAAATCCGCCGAAGCCATGCTCGACGATATCGACAAGGAAACTGTCGACTTCCAGGCCAACTATGACGAAAGCCGGCATGAGCCGAGCGTGCTGCCGGCGCGCTTCCCCAATCTGCTGGTCAATGGTGCGGGCGGTATCGCCGTCGGCATGGCGACCAATATTCCGACCCACAATCTGTCGGAAGTGATCGATGCCTGTTGCGCCTATATGGACAATCCTGGCATCACCATCGATCAGCTGATGCAGGTGATCCCCGGTCCGGATTTCCCGACCGGCGGCCTGATCCTCGGCCGCGGCGGCATTCGCGATGCGTTCCATACCGGGCGCGGCTCCGTCATCATGCGTGGTCGCACCCATGTGGAGGAAATCCGCAAGGATCGCGAAGCCATCGTCATCACCGAGATCCCGTATCAGGTGAACAAGGCCCGCATGATCGAGCGCATGGCGGAAGTGGTGCGCGAGAAGATCGTCGAGGGTATCGCCGATCTGCGCGATGAATCCGACCGTGAAGGTGTCCGCGTCGTCGTCGAGCTGAAGCGCGATGCCATGGCCGAAGTCGTGCTGAACCAGCTCTTCCGTTTCACGCCGCTGCAGACCAGCTTCGGCGTCAACACGCTGGCGCTCCATGGTGGTCGCCCGCAGTTGATGAATCTCAAGGAGATCATCGCTGCCTTCATCGAATTCCGCGAAGAAGTCATTACCCGCCGCACGGTCTTCGAGCTGAACCAGACCCGCGAACGCGCCCATGTCTTGGTCGGCCTTGCCATCGCGGTCGCCAATATCGATGAAATCATCGCCCTTATCCGCAACGCACCTGACCCCGTGGTCGCGCGCGAACAGTTGATGGCGCGGGATTGGCCGGCCGCCGATGTCGAACCGCTGATCCGCCTGATCGACGATCCCAACCATATGATCACCGAACAGGCGACCTATCGCCTGTCCGAAGCCCAGGCCCGCGCCATTCTGGAATTGCGCCTGCAACGCCTGACCGGCCTCGAGCGCGAGAAGATCGCCGATGAGCTGAAGGAGCTCGCCGCCAAGATCATCGACTATCTCGAGACGCTGGAGAGCCGCGACAAGCGCTTCCGCATCCTGCGCGAAGAGATCGTGGCGATGAAGGAACAGTTCGGCACGCCGCGCCGCACCACCATCGAAGACAATGAATTCGAGCATGATATCGAAGACCTGATCCAGCGCGAGGACATGGTCGTCACCGTCACCCATGGCGGCTATATCAAGCGCGTGCCGCTCTCGACCTACCGCGCACAGCGCCGCGGCGGCAAGGGTCGCTCCGGCATGTCGACCAAGGACGAGGATTTCGTTGGCCAGGTCTTCGTCGCCAATACCCATACGCCGATGTTGTTCTTCTCGACCCGCGGCATGGTCTACAAGATGAAAGTCTACCGTCTGCCTTTGGGCAATCCCCAGGCGCGCGGCAAGGCCCTGGTCAACCTGCTGCCGTTGGATGAAGGCGAACAGATCTCGACCGTCATGCCGTTGCCGGAAGACGAAGCAAGCTGGTCGCAGAGCCATGTCATGTTCGCGACCCTGAGCGGCTATGTGCGCCGCAACGAACTCAGCGATTTTGTCGATGTGAAGGCTAATGGCAAGATCGCCATGAAGCTCGATGCCGGCGACCGCCTGATCGGCGTTGCCGTCTGCACCGAGGCCAATGACATCCTGCTCGCCGCCGAAAGCGGCAAGGCGATCCGCTTTCCGGTGACCGATGTCCGCGTCTTCGCCGGCCGCGATTCCATGGGTGTGCGCGGCATCAGGATGGAGGAGGGCGACACGCTCGTCTCCATGTCGGTGCTGCACCATATCGATGTCGAGATCGAGGAGCGCGACGCCTATCTGCGCTATGCCGTCGCCAAGCGTCGCAGCGCCGCCGGGGAAAATGGGGCCGAGAACGGTGCCGAGGAAGAGGAAAGCACCGTCGAGGAAGCAGCCGGCGAAACCGGCACAGCCGAAATCTCGCTGGCGCCGGAACGCCTGGCCGAGCTGGAAACGGCGGAGGAATTCATCCTCACCGTTACCCGCAACGGCTACGGCAAGCGCACCTCGGCCTTCGAATATCGTGTCACCGGCCGGGGCGGCCAGGGTGTCGCCAATATCGATGTCTCGACCCGCAACGGCAAGGTCGCGGCGTCGTTCCCCGTGGCCGATGCCGACCAGATCATGCTGGTCACCGATGGCGGCCAATTGATCCGCTGCCCGGTGCACGACATCCGCATCGCGCGGCGCCAGACCCAGGGCGTCATGATCTTCCGCGTTGCCGAGGACGAGCATGTGGTCGCCGTGGCGCATCTCAGCGACCTTGGCGAAGAAGATGAACAAGGGGATGATGCGGTAACGGCTGAAGCCGGCGCCGAGGCGACCGCAGATAGCGCACCAGCCGGCGAGAACACGGACGCCGGCGAGGCGACCGACCACACGACTGATGGGGACAATAATGCCTGATAACGGGCCGCGGATTGGCATCTATCCCGGGACCTTCGATCCCATCACCAATGGCCATATGGACATCATCCGCCGCGCCATCAGCCTGGTGGATCAGTTGGTGATCGCCGTCTCGGTCAATGCCGGCAAGGGACCGCTCTTCAATGTCGAGGAGCGGCTGGAGATGGTGCGCGAGGAAATCGCCGATCCGCGTAGCGGCCTGCCGGCGGGCAAGGTGAAGGCGGTCAGCTTCGACAATCTGCTGATGCATTTTGCCGAGCAACAGGGGGCACGCATCATCGTGCGTGGCCTCCGCGCCGTATCTGATTTCGAATATGAGTTCCAGATGGCCGGCATGAACGCGCATCTCAATCCGCGCATCGAGACGGTCTTTCTCATGGCCTCCGAAGGCAGCCAGTTCATCTCCTCGCGCTTCGTGAAGGAGATCGGCAAACTTGGTGGCGCGATCGACCAGTTCGTCTCGCCGCGGATCGCTGCCCGGCTCAAGACGCGCTTCGCGGCCGATTGAGAGCGGATCGTCCGGCGGAGCTGCGGATAGCGCCTTGATACTTTATTAACCATGCCGGGCGACCCAATTCGCGTGGGCGGCATGCTGAATTCGCCTGTGGTCGAGCCAGTGACGGCCGGGTAAACTCTCCTTAATTGAAGGCTGCGACAATCGCACAGCCTGGCAGGGCATTTCGGCCCGCCCTATATCATCCTGGGGCCATTTTGACGGCCCGGTTTGGAGAGAGCGCCGCTGCCAACAGCCTGGCGCTTCCGGAGAGAAAAGATGGCAGTCGATACGATTCCCAGCACGCCGCCGACAGCGGCCATTCACCAGCGCAGTCTCGCGGAGAAACGCGTCCAGACCGAGCAAACCAAACAGGTGACGGAACAGCGTCAAGCTTCGGACCAGCAAGACAAGCGCGTGGTGCAGCAGCGCAGCGATCGCATCGCCGATGACCGGAAAGCTGCAGACACCAAAGCGGCTGAAGAGAAATCGGCCCGCAAGGTAGATGTCCAGGCTTGAGTAGGTAGAGGCCAGACGAGGAGGCAACCTGGTCTGAGCGCAGTGTCGCGCTACGGCTTGCCCAGCATTACCGGCGGGAAACCACGGCCGAAACAGAGATCCCCATCC
>DATMUQ010000322.1:0-8655 GCA_035563795.1 Terriglobales bacterium
ATGCTGCAGGTAGGATTTGGCATGAGCGCCATCCAATCCGGCTCTCTCACATTTTTCACCAGCATCGGCGCATTGGTGATCCGTCCGACATCCAAACCGCTGCTGAAATTCCTCGGCTTCGATCGCATCCTGCTCTACAGCGCGATCCTGGCGGCAATCACCATTGCCGGTTTCGCTGTCATGAAGCCTGACACACCGCATTGGTTCATCGCGGTCTATGTTAGCTTCTTCGGCCTTATCCGGTCATTGCAGTTCATGAGCTCGAACACGCTGTCTTATGCCGATATGCCAGCCGGGCAGTTGAGCCGCGCCACCAGTCTGGGCGGTGTCTTGCAGCAGCTCAGTGTCAGCTTCGGCGTTTCTTTCAGCGCGATGCTGCTGGGGCTGATGGCGAAAGCCGATGGCGCTCCGCTTGTCCCTGAGTTCCATCGGGTTTTTCTGTTGATCGCGCTGATACCGCTCTTGTCCATCCCCGGTTTCCTGTATCTGCAGCCAGAAGATGGTGCGACCGTGAGCGGCCATGTCAGGCGGCCGCGGGCGACGGCGGAGCACAATTGACCCGGCCGCAGCATCCTGATTAAGTCAGGAACGAAACTCCCTATATTCCTGTTGATATGAGGGTCTTTCTGCGGATGCCCCGGGCACCCTTGCGGAGGACCGTCAGACCGACCAAATCGACCTATCTGAAGCCTCAAAAATTCTTTTCGCAGGAAAGTCATATGACAAAGCTTGCTGATCTCGGTGTAATCGGCCTTGCGGTCATGGGTGCCAATCTGGCGCGCAATGCCGCCCGCAAAGGCTTTCGTGTCGCCCTGCACAATCGCAGCAATGAGCGGACCGATCGCCTGGTCGCCGAGCATGGCAAGGAAGGCAGCTTCATCGCCACCCATTCCATTGCCGACTTCGTGGCTGCCTTGTCGAAGCCGCGCGTCATCCTGATCATGGTGAAGGCCGGCAGGCCGATCGATGATGTTATCGCCGAGCTGGTGCCGCATCTCGATGCTGGCGACATCATCGTCGATGGCGGCAATTCGCTCTATTCCGATACGCGTCGGCGCGAACGCGAACTCGCTGCCCGCAACCTGCTCTTTGTCGGCATGGGTGTGTCGGGTGGTGAGGAGGGTGCCTTGGAAGGCCCCTCCATGATGCCGGGTGGCGCCAAGGCAGCCTGGGATCGCATCGCGCCCATGGTGACCAAGATGGCTGTTTCCGTCGATGGTACGCCATGCTGCGCCTATATGGGGCCGGATGGCGCCGGCCATTACGTCAAGATGGTCCATAACGGCATCGAATATGCCGACATGCAATTGATCGCCGAAGCCTATGATCTGATGCGTACCGTCTACGGCATGTCGGCTTCAGCGATCGCAGAAATCTTTGCCGCCTGGAAGAAGAGCGAGCTTGATTCCTATCTGATTGAGATCACCGCGGCGGTTCTTGCCAAGCAGGATCCCGTCACCGGCGGCGCCCTGGTTGACATGATCAAGGACGAGGCGGAGCAGAAGGGTACCGGACGCTGGACGGCGCAATCCGCCTTGGATCTCGGTGTGCCGATTACGGCGATCACCGAGGCGGTCTTTGCCCGCTCACTCTCGGGCCGCCCGGCCCAGCGTGCTGCCGTCTCGAAAGTGTTCGCGGGCAAGCAATCTGCGGCTGCCAAAGCGACGCCGGCCGAGATCGAGAAGATCCGGCAGGCCCTCTATGCCTCGAAGATCATCGCCTATGCCCAGGGTTTCGAGCAGCTCGCAGTGGCATCCGCGGAATATCAATGGAATCTCAATCCCGGGCTGATCGCAACCATCTGGCGGGGCGGCTGCATCATTCGTGCCGCTTTCCTGAATCGCATCCGCGAAGGCTATGAGCGTCATCCGGAAGCGGCCAGCCTTCTGCTGCAAGACTATTTCAAGGATGCCATCGTCAAGGCCGAGACTGCCTGGCGCGAGGTCGTGATGCTGGCGGTCCAGCACGGCGTGCCGGTGCCGGCCTTCGCCTCGTCCCTGGCCTATTTCGATGGGCTGCGTCGTGCGCATGGGCCGGCCAATCTGCTCCAGGGACTGCGCGACTATTTTGGGGCACATACCTATCGCCGCATCGACAAGGATGGCTCATTCCATACGCGCTGGTCGCAGGACGGCAGCGAAGTATCGATGGGTTGATATCTGGATGATGGCGGCCGCAATTGCTGCCATCATGAATCGGCAATCGTTGCGGGATCAACCCTGTGCGTCAAAGCGGCGGCTGCCATGGCTTCCTGCGATCACAGCATAGAGATCGCCCGACAGCGACGGTGCGGCTCACCACTTATCTCTCGCGCAGGCTCTCATCGAAATGCCGGACGATGGGGGAAAGCAGATACTCGATGACCCGCCGCTGACCGGTCTGGACCTCTGCCGAAACCTGCATGCCGGGGCCAAGTTGTGCAACCCCGGATTCGGTCGCGATCTTGTCGGTCTTCAAGGCGATATGCGCCAGATAGACGGGCGCATCTTGCGGACCACCGCTCATATCATCGGCGTCGGCATTTGCCTTCTGTCCCTTTCGCGACGTATCGCCTTGCGACAGCGCATCGCGGGTCACATCAAGAACGGTACCGTCGATGAGCCCATAGCGGGTGAAGTCGAAAGCATCGATCTTGACGCGGGCTGCCTGTCCTGCATGCACGAAACCGACATCCTTGTTCTGCACCATGGCCTCGACAACCAGCCCGGCTTCGTCTGGCACGATGGAGAGCAGCGGTTCGGCCGGCGTGACGACACCGCCAATCGTGTGGACGGCAAGTTGCTGTACGGTGCCGTCGATCGGTGCCTTGAGGGTCGTCTGCGTGACGCGCTGCTCTGCCTTGGCCAGCTCTGCCTTTAAAGCACTTACTTGCGCCCTGGCCTTGTCCAGGTCCTCGAACACGTTGACCTGGAATTCGGCCGTCAAGGCCAGGCGCTCCTGCTTGAGGCCGTTGGCGGTTGCCAGCGCCGCTTCCTTGCCGGCGGCTTCGATCGGTAGACCGCGTGTCTGTTCGATCAGTTGCTGGTTGGCCTGGTACCAGGCTAGCTTGTTGCCGAATTCCCGGTCCTTCAAGTCACGGCGGATTTCTTCCTGGGCCTGGACCATCGGCAGCGACGCCTGCACCTTGTCGAACGTGGCCTGGGCCTGCGCCGCCTCCGCCTCCTTGGCAATGATCTGCTGGTCGATATCGGCGATCTTGGCGTTCTGCTGCGATAGCTGTGCGAGCAGGGAGGCACGTGCCAGCGCCAGGTCGGTCGCGCTGGCCTCTGCCGGAGGATCGGTGAGGTCGGGTTGCCCATTTGCCGTCGGGTGGAGAATCTCCTGAGCCACGCTTTGCAGGCGCGCCTGGCTCAACTCGGCCTGCAGGAGATCGCGAGAGAAGCGGTCGCGATCGGCCTCCGCTTCTGCGGCGTTCAGCACAATCAGCACGTCGCCCGCTTTGACATGAGCGCCGTCAGCAACGCGGATGGCAACTACTTGGCCCACTTCCAAAGGCTGTATGACCTTGGTCTTGCCCCGGGCAATAATGCGGCCAGGCGCGGAACTGATGATGTCGACCTTGCCGATACAGGACCAGGCCAGGGCCGCGACCGTCATGGCAATGATGACAAGGCCGACAGCCCGTCCGACTGGTGAAGGCGGGGTATCGATGATCTCCAGGGCCGCCGGCAGGAATTCGCGCTCGATGCCGGTTCGCTGCGGCAGCTTGATGACCGTCGCGGGTTGACGCGGGGCGGCATTTGGCGTGGCGGGTTGCACGGAGCGATCTTCCTGCGGCAGCAGTTTGCGCATTTCAGGCGACACCGGCGATCTCCCCCGACTGGAAGCGGTGCAGCACTGCATAGCGGCCGCCGCTGTGAATCAGCTCTTCATGCGATCCTTCTTCGACGATGGATCCTTGCTCAACAGTAATGATGCGATCGCAATGCCGAACCGTCGACAGTCGATGGGCGATGATCAGGACGGTGCGACCCTGGCAGATGCGGCGCATATTGCGCTGGATCGCCTGTTCGGATTCAAGGTCGAGGGCGCTGGTTGCCTCATCAAAGATCAGGATACGCGGATTGGTTACCAAGGCGCGGGCAATGGCGATCCGTTGACGCTGCCCACCCGACAACGTGCTGCCGCGTTCACCGATCACGGTGTCGTAGCCTTCCGGCAATTGCAGGATGAAGTCGTGGGCACCGGCGAGCTTCGCCGCCTGTATCACCTGGTCCAGCGACATGCCGGGATCCACCAAGGCAATGTTTTCCCGCACCGAGCGGTTGAAGAGGATGTTCTCTTGCAATACCACGCCGATCTTTCGCCGCAGCCAGGCGGCATCGACCATGGCGAGATCGATGCCGTCGACCAGCACCCGGCCACTCTCCGGGACATAGAGGCGCTGGATGAGCTTGGCCAGGGTCGACTTGCCAGAGCCGGACGAACCGACAATGCCCACCGACTGGCCGGCTTCCACCGAGAGGCTGACGCCTTTCAGAATCTCCGATCCGTCCAGCCGGTAGCGGAACTTCACCTGCTCGAAGCGGATGTCACCCTTGATGGCCGGTAATGTGCCACGTCCCGCCTGCCGCGACGGCTCGGTCGGGGTGTTGAGAATGTCACCCAGGCGCTCAATCGACAGCCTGGTCTGATGGAAGTCCTGCCAGACCTGGGCCAGGCGCAGGACCGGCTGCGAGACGCGACCCGCCAACATGTTAAAGGCGACCAGTTCGCCCACCGTCATAGAGCCGTTCATCACTGCCTTGGCGCCGAAGAACAGGATTGCCGCGGTCGCCAGCTTGGAAATGAACTGGATGGTATTGCTGGCATAGTTGCCAAGATTGCCGACCCGGAAGGAAGAGGCGACATAGCCGGCAAGCTGTTCTTCCCAGCGGCGCTGCATCTGTGGCTCGACCGCCATCGCCTTCAATGTCTCGATGCCGGTTACTGCCTCCACCAGGAACGCCTGGTTTTCCGCGCCGCGGCGGAATTTCTCATCGAGGCCGGCGCGAAAGAGCGGTGTCACAGCAAGGCTGATACCGGCATAGAACGGCAGTGAGAGCATGACGATTACGGTGAGCCAGAGACTGTACCAGGACATGACCGCCAGGAAGACCACGGTGAACAGCAGGTCGATGATGAGGGTGAGGCTGGAGCCGGTGATGAACTGGCGGATGTTCTCCAACTCACGGATCCGGGCCACGGAATCACCGACGCGCCTGACACCGAAATAGACCAGCGGCAAAGCCGCAAGATGCCGAAACAGGCGCGCACCCAATTCCACATCGATGCGGTTGGTGGTGTGGCTGAAAATATACGTGCGCAGGGCGCCGAGAATGGTCTCGAAGATCGAAACGGTGACCAGCCCGACCAGCAGCACGTCCAAGGTCGAGATGCCGCGATGGACCAGGACCTTGTCGACGACAACCTGGAAAAACAGCGGCGATACCAGGCCGAATATCTGCAGAAAGAACGACGCGAGCAATACCTGGGCCAGGATCTTTCGGTATTTGTAAATGGCGGACATGAACCAGGAAATACCGAAGCGGCTGCCGAGGTCGGACAGGGCCACGCGCTTGGTAATCAGCACCAGCCTGCCATCCCAGAGAGACTCGAAGGCACCGACATCAAGCAATTCGGGACGGGCGCCCTCGCCGAGGGCAAGCCCTTCGCCGCGGATGACCAGGACCTTTTGCGCCGTGGCGCGCAAGACGACCATGGCACCGCCCTGGACGGTGCCGGCGAAAGCGGGAAGGGGCGTAACGGCGAGCCGCGCCAGATTGCTACGGCTCTTGCGGGCTTTCAATCCATGACGGCGCGTAAGGCGAACGATCTCGTCATCGCTGATCTGCGAGAGGCCGGAAAATTCCCGTGCCAGATTCTCCTGGCTGAGTGACAGGCCATGGAAACGAAACAGCATGGAGAGCGCGCCGCAGATTTGCCGGCTGCCCATATCGTTCCTCACCTGTTCATTTTCCATCGCTGCATCTTCCAATTTGGCCACGGATACCAAGGCCGAGCACCATCATCGCGATCGCCTCTGAGGTCGTCGCTGACGGCATCGCCACTTGGTTGCTATAATGTCCCGGCCTTGAGCCTGCTCATCCTGATCCCCGCGCAACCGGTGCTTTCATCTCGGATCAAGTTGAGCCCGGCTGATCGCGCGGGGCGTCGCGCCCTGGGTGAGAGGGTTGCACTCACCCAAGGCATCAACCGTTTATGTATGTGTGGTCGAGTTAGTCGCGAGTGTTGTTGCGCTGGCTCCGACCGGCGAATCATTGAGCGAATAGGCCTTGATATAATCGATCTTCATGCTCGATCCATTCGGCAGGCCATCCGTCGGCGTACCGGCAATGCCGCCGACCGCCAGATCGACCAGCATATACATGGGATCATGCATGTCTGCTGGCGTAGCCGCTTGTGCGACCGCCACATCGTCGAAATACCAGGTGATCGTATCGGCTTTCCACAGGACACCGTAGGTGTGGTAGCCGTCGGTGCTCGCCACTTCCGTGTTGAAGCCCTGCTTGGTATGCGTGCCGGTCGCATCGGAATGCACGGTGTTCTGGATCGTGTGCGGGTCCTGCCCAACCATTTCCACGACATCGAGTTCGGGCGGCCAGGCACCACTTTCCGGCAGCAGCCAGAAGGCGGGCCAGGCACCTTGCTCGCTCGGCATATCAGCCCGCATTTCAAAATAGCCGTAGGTTTGCGAGAAGGTCGAATAGGAACTCAGCATCCCCGACGTATAGCTATATCCACCGGCGGCGGATTTGAGCGCGTCGGGTGTCTTGTTTGCAGTGATCGTCAGCACGCCATTGGAATCGGAAAACGGCTTGATCGACGATGTCGGCGCATAGGCCGGATTGACATACCACTGGAGTTCGTTGTTGCCGGTCAGTGTTCCGCCCTGCGTGGGTGCCCAGGGAAACTTGGCGTCCCAGGTCCCCGTGCCCGTCGTGCTGTTATGCAGGGACAGTGTGTTGAAATCATCGGAAAAGGTTTGCGTCAGTTGCGACCGGTCAAGGCCGAGCTGAAACTGGCCGGCTTGCAGGTTCGCTGCCGTCGTATTGGAGAAGGTCAGGCTCTCGCCATTGCCGAAGCTCAATCGAAGGTCGGCACCCTGTTGGGTCGTGTGGCTAAGGACCTGGGCGAAGGATGTGAATCCGTATTGATTGAGGCGCACCTTGTCGTCACTGCCAAAGTCGGTGATCAGATCGCTGCCGTTACCCTTGCTAACGATGAAGGTGTCGGCTCCGCCGCCACCCGTCAAGACGTCATTGCCGGCACCGCCATCGATGATCTGGCTGCCTGAAGCACCAGAGATGATGTTGTCGAGATTGTTGCCGAAGGCATAGCTGCCATTGCCGGTGACGACGAGGTTCTCGACATTGTCCGGCAGGGTGTAGCTCATCCAGGTATTGACGGTATCGATGCCGCCACCTGCCGCTTCGGTCACGTGATTGAGGCTGGAATAGACATAATAGATATCATCGCCGGCACCGCCGCTCATCGTCACATTGACGGAGGCATCGCCGTATATGGAGTCATTGCCGGTGGTGCCGTTGAGAACTGAGCCTGATTTGAGGCCGCTTGCGGAGAACCAATGTGTCGAAGTACCGCTGTAATAGAGCGCCTTACCGAGCGCATTCAAGATTGATTTAACAGCCATCGATGTCCCTTTCGTTGAGCTGCTGACTACAGGAGATGCCGCATCAGGCGACCAAATGGTTGTCGTCATTCAAAACGATCAGTTCTGTTCGGGGATGTCATGCAGCTCTCACTCGAAAATCACGCGAGAAGATTCGCGCATGTTCAGAGAGCAATTCATCGATGTCGAACAGACGAAAAATTTTTTATGCGGGCAGTCTGAACAAATCATTAAGGCGTAGGTAAATGTGAGCGTCACTGCTGCTCTTTGAGCTCGCAGTTTTTTCCGAACGTAACGGACTTTAGTTGGTTCCACACACTGTCATGCGTGAGCGGTGGTCGAAACGCGGATATGACTGCGGCAGTTGATGTTTCGAGCAGTCGCGCGGTGGCACTTAAGCGACTTAAAGTGGCGCAGAAATTCTCTCGCGGTAAAGAATCAGCGGGGCAACCATGAAGGCATGCGCGGCTTCTGTGGGGACAGACGAAAGTATCTCGTCGAAATGCAATCTGGCCGTCGCATGCAGTCATTCTATTATTGGAAAGGGCGTGATCTATTTTGTCTCACCGCATCGCGCGAGAAAGTCGGCGAGTAAAGCCCGTATCACCGTGCATGATGCATGATGAAAGTAGAAGAAGTCGCCGGCCATATGACGAATGAGAGAACCGTCGTTACAAATTTATCTGATAGCCAACAACATGGTGCGAGTTGCTGGCTGGATTCAGAAAAGCTGATCGCTGCAAAAAATTTTGCGGCTGATCTTCTGTGCTCCGATCTTCGACGACTTGGGGCAAGGTATCTTGGCGAGCGTGAAGACAGCGTGTTTTGCATCGCGCGCGACACGCGACATGGTGATCGTGTTCGTCACCTCTGGCGACGCCATACTCAATTAGGTTCTGCCCTGCGCGTTGATCTCGGGGGAAGACCTGTCGAGGGATGGCCCGCGAAGCAGACCGCTCGCGCATAGCCGGGTCTTCAGGCCCTATGCTGGGATGGCGATTGCGTGAGTGTCGGGGCCTGCC
>DATMUQ010000323.1:0-5147 GCA_035563795.1 Terriglobales bacterium
ATGCCGGCACCAGCACGGCTGCAACCGGCCCCAGCCTGAATGCCGGCCGCTATGTGGCACCTGGCGTCTATCTCGGCGTCAAGCAAGGAGCGAAGGCCGGCTCCAGCGCCGCCACGGTCGAGATCGATGTGACCTCGCATATCAAGCTGCAGACCGATATCGGCGCCGAGGATAACAGCAAAGCCGGCGTCACCATGCAGTGGGACTATTGATCGGCCTTGCCACAGAAACGCCACGACACGCCGTTATAGTCGCCCCGCGAATCGCAATTTGGACCAGCCGGCGGCAGATCTCCTGATCCACCGCTTTTTGAGTTTGCGCGGATTTATCAGAGGCTTTTATCGTGATTGAAGCGGTTATCTTCGACTTTGGTGGCGTTCTTGTCGATTGGAACCCCGAGCATCTTTATCGGAAGCTCATTCCGGATGAAGCCGAAAGACGGCATTTCCTCACTGAGATCTGTTCTTCGGCCTGGAATTACGAACAGGACCGCGGACGCGACTGGGACGAGGCGATCGCCCTCAAGGTCGCGGAATTCCCCCATCACGCGCCGCTGATCCGGGCCTATCGCGAGCGCTGGACGGAGATGTGCGGCGGCACCATCAATGGCGGCGTTGCCATCCATACCAAGCTCAAGGCCGCCGGCGTGCCGCTCTATGGCTTGACCAACTGGTCGGGCCCGACCTTCGAGCTGGGCGAGCGCATGTTCCCGATCCTGCGCGATTTCAAATATGTCGCCGTCTCGGGTCGCCTGCGCATGGTCAAGCCGGATCCGGAAATCTATCTGCATCTGCTGCAGCATTGTGGCCTGCAGGCAAAGAACTGCCTGTTCATCGACGATGTCATAAAAAACGTCGACGGCGCACGCGCCGTCGGCTTGCACGCGGTCCAGTTCACCGATCCGGAAGAAGTCACCCTGAAGTTGCGCGAACTCGGCTTGCCGCTCTGACAACCTGCCCCGTTCTCTCGTGCGAACGGGGCAATATCTCAGGCCGCTGCCAGCTGATCCATGAAGCCGCGGCACCAGGCGGCGGCGGAATGCTGCTGTACGACTTCCTTGAGCGCCGCATGCCGTGCCTGGCGCTCTGCCAGCGGCATGGTCATCGCCAGATGAATCGCCTCCGCGATCTCATCGGGATCGTAGGGATTGACGATCAACGCCTCCTTCAGGCTCGCCGCGGCACCGGCGAAGCGCGAGAGGATCAGCACACCGGGATCCTGATCGGGCTGAGCGGCAACGAATTCCTTGGCGACCAGATTCATGCCGTCGCGCAAGGGCGTCACCAGGCCGATCCGCGCTGAGCGATAGAAGCCGGCAAGCAACCGCCGCGGCACGCTGCGGGTCATATAGCGCAACGGCACCCAGTCGAATTCGGCATACTTGCCGTTGATCTTGCCGCTGAGCCGGTCGAGGTCGCGCTTGAGGTTCTGATAGCGCAAGACATCCTCGCGTGAGCGGGCGGCGACCTGCAGATAGCTGATCTTCGAACGATGTTCCGGGAAGCGCTCGAACAGACGCGAATAGGCTTCGAAGCGATTGGCGAGCCCCTTCGAATAGTCCAGGCGATCCACGCCAACCATCAACGTGCGGCCGACCAGGCTTTCCTGCAACCGGCGCGCTTCCTTGCTCTTTTGCGATGCATCCGACAGGCGGGCAAAGGCGGCGGCATCAATGCCAGCCGGTACCGCGATGACGTGGATCACCCGATTGTCGATCAACAGGTCGCCATTGGTCGTCACCCGGGCATGGAGATAGGCTTCGGCGCAGGCACGGAAGGCCCGGCAATCAATCTCCGTCTGGAAGCCGACCACATCATAGGCACAGAGATCTTTGACGATATCCGCCGCAGCCGGCAGGACCTCGAGCACCTCCGGCGGGGTGAAGGGAATATGCAGGAAGAAGCCGATCCGCTGCGCCTGATCGCGCTGGCGCAGCAACCGCGCCATCGGGATGAGGTGATAATCATGCACCCAGATCAGATCGTCTTCTTTCAGGAGCGGCGCTGCCGCAGCGGCAAAACGCTCATTCACCGCGAGATAACCCTGATAATCCTCCCGGAGATATTCGACGAGGCCGAGGCGGAAGTGAAACAGCGGCCATAATGTGCTGTTGGAAAAGCCGACATAGAAGTGGCGGTATTCCTGCTCCGTCAGATCGATGGTGGCGTAAGAGATCCGCTTCTCGGTGATGATGTCGGGCTTTTCCACCGGCTTGCTGTTGACGCGCCCGCTCCAGCCGAACCACAGCACGTCACCCTTCAGGGCCTCCTGCAGGGTGACGGCAAGGCCGCCAGCCTTCTGCTGGCGATCCTTGGTCGCCGCGATGCGATTGGACATGATTACGAGACGCGCCATATGCCTTCCTCCCAACTACGGCTGAGCCGCAGGGCCGAGTGAATGAGTCCGACCATCGAATAGGCTTGGGGAAAATTGCCCCAAAGCTCGCCGGTCATGACGTCAACATCCTCGCTCAACAGGCCGACATGATTGCGGAAGCCGAGAATGCGATTGAGTACCGCGCGCGCCTCTTC
The DNA here is from genome assembly GCA_035563795.1 of Terriglobales bacterium. Lineage (GTDB taxonomy): Bacteria > Pseudomonadota > Alphaproteobacteria > Dongiales > Dongiaceae > Dongia_B. The sequence continues at coordinate 2,532 of DATMUQ010000323.1, forward strand.
CTTGCGACCAACCGCGGCCAAAGTATCGATGTACCAGAAGGTGCAGACCAGGAAGGCCGTCTGTGGCAGGCCGAAATCGTCTGCCTCGGCATATCGCATGACCAGCCCGTTACGCAGCAGGCCCTTTTCGATTGCCGCCAGTGTCTTCAGAAAGCGCTCGTCGTGATATGAGACGATGCCGATCTCCGGCATCAACAGCAGTGCTGCATCCAGATCTGTGCCCTCAAAAGTGCCGGAGAAATATTCACCGGCCGGCTGCCAGGCACGCTGCAGGATTTCATCCCGGATGGCGATGGCACGCTGGCGCCAATGCACGGCATCGGCATCCTCGCCGACCCGCTCGGCAATCTGGCCAAGGCGATAGATCGCCGCCCAGCACATGATGGCAGAGAAAGTATGGCAGCGGGCGCGGTGGCGGTATTCCCAGATCCCGGCATCGGGCGTCAGCGCCGCGGCCTCGGCAAGCTCGCCGATCGGGCGCAGGCGCCGGTAGAGCGCCAGATCGCCCGGCCGCGGCAGACGATCATCCCAGAACATCTGCGAGGCAGCGAGAATGACCGAGCCATAGATATCATTTTGCCGCTGCGTATTGGCACCGTTACCGCGCCGCACCGGTCCCATGGCGCGGAAGCCCTTCAAGGCCGGAACTTCGGCTTCATCGGTGATGCTGTTCGGCACGATCGGATAAAGCGGCGCGACCTGGTCGAGATTGCCCGACAGAACCGCGTCCAGCACATAGGTCAGATAGTTTTCCATCGTCAATGTGGCGCCCAGACGGTTGAGCGCCAGCACCGTGAAAAAGGCGTCGCGCATCCAGCAGAAGCGATAGTCCCAATTGCGTCCGCTTGATGCATGTTCCGGGAGCGAGGTCGTCAAAGCCGCAACGATCGCGCCGGTATCCTCGAAGCTGCACAGCTTCAGCGTGATCGCGGCGCGAATGACCGCTTCCTGCCAGTCATAGGGCACGGCCAGATCGCGTACCCAATCCTGCCAATAGGTGGTCGTCTCTTCGAGGAATTCGCGCCCCAGCATGTCGGGACGTTCTGCGACGGTTTCATCGCTGCCAATCATCAAGGTGAGAGGACGATAGAGAACGAAGGGGACCTCCTGTGCCAGATAGGAGATCGGCATATCGGTGGTGACCCGCAGCACCAACTCACCGGAGATCAGGCGCATGTGATTGCTGCCGAAAGTGCGAGTCGGCTGTACGGCGCCATAGTCGAAGCTCGGCCGCAACCTTACGGTGATGCGGTTGCCGCTGCTGATCGGCTCGATCCGGCGCATGATCATCGGCGGACGGAACTGGCGGCCGAATCTTTTGAAGCGGGGAGCAAAGTCGATGACACGGATGGCCGGCGAACCGTCTTCGGCAAGCAAGATGGTTTCCAGCACCGCCGTGTTGCGGAGATAACGTTGTTCCGATTTCACGGCGCCTTGGCAGAGCACATCCATGAAGCCGTGATCCGCCGGCTCACCCTGCTCCGACTGGTCGTTGAGCAAAGCGTTGAAGACCGGATCGCCGTCCAGCTTCGGAAAACACATCCAGACATATTTGCCCTGCCGGTCCACCAGGCCAGCAATCGTGCAATTGCCGATAACCGCGAGGTCCATCTGCGCCATCTTTTTTCCTGCCGCGTCCAGCTATGTGACGGAAGGGAGTGCAGTGAAGGAACGCAACCAGTCCCTCACCCGTTCCGGTTTATTGTCGAAGGCGGAGCCGACATCGAGGGCGATGCCGCCTAATTCGGCGACTGCCGCGAAACCGTCGTGATCCGTGACATCGTCCCCGATGAAGACGGGGACACGGTGTTTAAACACCGGGAGCTGCATTAGGTTCCTAACCGCGACACCCTTGTTGATGCCGCTGCGGCGCAGCTCAAAGGCCATCTTGGCGGAAATGACCTCGAAGGCACCACCGCTGCCTTTGGCCAAAGTGTGGGCCGTATCGTGCACGGCCTGCGCGGCCTGCGGCGCGCCACGAAAATGGATCGAGACACCGAAGCTTTTTTCCTCGATCTCAACCCCCGGCCAGCAGCGCGCGAAATGTTCCAGGCTGCGGCGCCATTCCGCTGGCCAGTTCGGCGCAGCGGCAGCAGCTTCCGCTCCCGCCAGCTGCAGGACAGCGCCATGTTCGGCGACGAGCGTCACATCGGCCGCGGGCAGAAAATGCTCCAGATCCCGAACCGGGCGGCCACTGACGATGGCGACGGCCTCGGCAAGATGCTGACGCAGATCGCGCAGGAGTGCCGGCAGATCAAGCGGCACGACGATGAGGTCCGGCGACGGCGCGATGTCGACCAGGGTTCCGTCAAAATCGAGAAACAGCGCGAAATCGGCAGAGGGTTCCGGCGGCTGTGCGAGCGTTGTCCAAGAGGTCATATCGGTCCGGCGGTGATTGACGAGACCCAGCCCACGACGGGGCGAAGACCGGCAGATGTCTCATCCGCTGCTCAGGACCCGGCAGGTTGGTCAGAAAAGAACGCCATCACCGGGCAAACGGTTACGCGCAGGGGCAAATTATTTTGCCCGGCGCACGGGTGGGCCATGAGTCCCTTTGGCGATCAGCCTCCGACGGCCCATAGCCCCGACATTTGCCGATTGCTCGTCAGATTTTGA
>DATMUQ010000324.1:0-3761 GCA_035563795.1 Terriglobales bacterium
CAGCACCACATAGATCACGAAGACGGCGGCCAACAGCAGCAGGCCCTGATTGGCGAGCGAATCCTGGAACACCTGGGCGGTGCCCTGGAAGCTGCTGGTGATGGTCGGTGGCAGGTTCATCTCGCGCTCGGCCTGGGTCACCAGATTGACCGCGTCGCCCAGGGGAACGCCGGGGGCGAGGTTGAAGGAGATGGTGACCGCCGGCAGCTGCGACTGGTGATTGACGCTGAGCGGTCCCGCCTGGTGGCGGATCGAGACCAGCGAATCCAGCGGCACCAGCTGACCGCCGCTGCTATGGATATAGATATTCCCCAGCGTGTCTTCGTTGCTCTGGAATTCCGGCGCCACTTCGAGGATGACTTTGTAGTTATTGCTGGGCTGGTAGATCGTCGAGATCTGCCGGGTGCCGAAGGCGCCGTAGAGCGTCGAGCGGATCTCGTCCATGGTGATCCCGAGCGCGGCAGCCCGGTTCCGATCGACATCGACGAAGATCTGCGGACTGCGGACCTGCAGATCGCTGGTCACGTCCTGCAACTCCTTGATCTGGCCAAGGCGCGCCGCCACTTTCGGTGCCATCTCGTTCAGTTCGGCAAGGTCGGTGCCCTGCAGCGTCAACTGATAGAGGCTCTTCGCCGAGCGGCCACCGATCTGCAGATTCTGGATCGGCTGCATATAGACGTTGATCGAGGGCAGGCGATTGAGCTTCTTGCGCAGCCGCTGGATGACCTCGCTCACCGAGGCTTGGCGTTCCTTCAACGGTTTCAGCCCGACGAACATGCGGCCGGTATTCTCGCCGCCGCCGCCGCCCGAGCCGACACTGGAATTGACCGTGGCCACAGCCGGATCCGCGGCAATGATCGCTGCTGCTTCCTGCGTCGCCTTCGACATGGCCTCGTAGGAGATATCCTGCGGCCCTTCGGTCTGGATCGAGATCTGTCCGGTATCCTCGATCGGAAAGAAGCCCTTGGGGACCACGCCGAAGAAATAGATGGTCGCCGCCAGCGAGGCGAAAGTGATCACGAGGATGGCGAACTTCACCCGCAAGGCGACGCGCAGCGCCGCATCATAACCGCCTTGCACCAGATCGAAGCCGCGTTCAAATACCCGGTAGAGCCAGCCATGCGAGGCGCCATGATGGCTGCGCAGCAGGCGGCTGCACATCATTGGGGTCAGGGTCAGCGAGACGAAGCCGGAGATGAGGATGGTCAGGCTGATGGTGACGGCGAATTCGCGGAAGACACGGCCGACGATGCCGCCCATGAAGAGGACGGGGATGAAGACCGCCACCAGCGACAAGGTGATCGACATCACCGTGAAGGCAATCTCGCGCGATCCCTTCATGGCGGCGGCCCAGGGCTTCTCGCCTTCCTCGATATGCCGGACGATGTTCTCCAGCATGACGATGGCGTCATCGACCACGAAGCCGACGGATAAGGTGATCGCCAGCAGCGACAGGTTGTCGATCGAATAACCGAACAGATACATGAAGGCGAAGGTGCCGATCAATGAGACCGGCAGGACGATCGCCGGAATGAAGGTCGCCGTCAGGTTGCGCAGGAAGATGAAGATCACCAGCACGACCAAAGCGATGGTCAGGCCGAGGGTGAAGCGGACATCCTCAACCGAGGCGCGGATCGATTCCGAACGGTCGAGCATGACATGCAGCTTGACCGAAGCTGGGATCTGCTCGTTGAGATAGGGGATCAGCTTGCGGACCGAATCCACCACCTGGACGGTATTGGCGTCCGGCTGGCGCTGGATGGCCAGCAGGACCGACCGCTGGCCATTGAGCCAGCTCGCGGTCTTGTTGTTCTCGACGCTGTCGACGACATTGGCGATATCGCTGAGATGCACCGGATTGCCATTGCGATAGGCAATGATCAGCGGCCGGTAATCCTCGGCATGGGACAATTGTTCATTCGACTGGATGACGGCGCTGCGGTCCTTGCCGCTCAGCGAGCCGACCGGGGTGTTGGAATTGGCGGCATCGACCGCGTTCTGGATGTCGTCGAAGCCGACACCCATGCTGGCGAGAATGTTCGGGTTGAGCTGCACCCGGATGGCGAATTTCTGCGCGCCATAGACCTGCACCTGGGCGATGCCGGGCAGGGTCGAGATGCGCTGGGCGATCAGAGTCTCGGCATATTCGTCGACAGTCGAGAGCGGCAGGGTGTTGGAGGTCAAGGCCAGGAACAGGACCGGCGCATCGGCCGGATTGACCTTGCGGAAGCTGGGGGCCGTGGTCATTTCCACCGGCAATTGCCGCTGCGCCGTCGTCATCGCCGATTGCACGTCGAGCGCGGCGCCGTCGATATCGCGGTTGAGGTTGAACTGCAGCGTGATCTGGGTCGAGCCCTGGGTGCTCTGCGAGGTGATCGTATCGATGCCGGCGATGGTCATGAACTGCCGTTCCAGCGGCGTCGCCACCGAAGACGCCATGGTCTCCGGGCTGGCACCGGGCAGCGAGGCCGAGACCTGGATGGTGGGGAAGTCGACCCGCGGCAAGGCGGCGACCGGCAGCAGGCGATAGCCGAAAATACCGACGACGATGAAGGAGATCATCAGCAGGCTGGTCATCACCGGCCTGCGGATGCAAAGTTCGGGAAGCGTCACGGATTCACTCCCGGCGCGGCGCCGTCGGCAGAACCATCGGTGGCAGGTTTATCGCTCCGCTTCTCGATTTCGACCTTGGCGCCGGTATCGAGCCGCATCTGGCCCTCGGTCACCACCATCTCACCGCCTTTGAGCCCGTCGCTGATGACGAGTTCTTCGCCCATCCGGCGGTCGACCTTGACCGGCTGCGTCGTCACCGTGTTGTCGGCCTTGATCAGCCAGACATAGCTGCCCTGCTGGCTGATCTGCAGGGCCTCGTTCGGGATGACCACGGCCTGCGGCTCGGTGCTCAGGGTCATGACGACATTGACGAATTGGCCCGGCCACAGCCGGTCGCGGGGATTGTCGAAGCGGGCCTTGACGATCACCGTGTTGCTGGCGGTGTCGATCGTGTTGTCGATGAAAGCGACGACGCCCGGTTCCTGGCGATTGGTGCGGATAGTGCCACCATTGGCCGGGTCATCGGCCGGGTCGACGGTGGCGACAGCCTGCGCTGCGGCCGCGGTGCCCACCAATGCGCGGGTCTTGCCGAAAGTCGCGGTGACCGCGACCGGGCCTTTCGTCATGGCCGCGCGCAAGTGATTGAGATCGTCCTGCTGGACCGAGAAGGCCACATAGATGGGGTGGATCTGATTGATCGTCACCAGCGAGGTCGCATCCGCCTGGCGCACCGAATTGCCGAGCTTGAAGTTGATGGCGCCAAGGCGGCCGGCGATCGGCGCGGTGATGCGGGTATAGCTCAGCTGCACCTGATCGGCCTGGACCTGCGCCTGGTCGGCGAGGGTGGTCGCATCGAAAGTCGCGACATCGGTCTTCGCTTGATCGAGGCTCTGCACCGAGGTGAAGTTCTTGGCCGCCAGCGGCACCAGCCGGTCGACATTGCGCTTGGCATTGTCGAGCAGTGCCTGATCCTTGGCGAGATTGGCCTGGGCTTGCTTCAGTGAGGCCTGCAGAGCCCGGTCATCGAGGGTAAAGAGGAGATCGCCGGCCTGGACGTCCTGGCCTTCCTGCACGGCGACGCCGGTGATGACACCGTCGATTCGCGGCTGGATGGCGACGCTTGCCATCGGCTGGACCCGCGCCACCGTGGCAATCTCGATCGGCATCGGCTTGATGGCGACCTTGGTGGCCGTGACCGGCAGGCCCGG
>DATMUQ010000325.1:0-6687 GCA_035563795.1 Terriglobales bacterium
GCCCGGGCGATCTCCAGCCGGCGCATCTCGCCGCCCGAGAAACTGCGCGCCCGCCGTTTCGCTTCGGCGAGCAGGCCAACCCGGGTCAGTTCCTCGGTGATGCGCCGCCGGCTCTCGCGCCATGAAAGACCGTGCAAGGCGGCGTGATAGCTGAGATTCTGGGCCGCCGTGAGTTCAAGATCGAGGGCGCGCTGTTGGAACACGATGCCCATTTGCGCCAGGGCAAGCGCAGGCTGCCTGGCGATATCCGCGCCGCTCACCTCGATGCACCCCGATTGCGCTGCATAGAGCCGGGAAATCAGCGAGAATAACGTCGTCTTGCCGGCGCCGTTCTGGCCAAGCAGGACGGTAAAGCAGCCATGCGGCACATCGATATTGATGTCATCCAGGACTTTCCTGCCGCCGATCATATGCGACAGGCCAACAACCCGGATCGCCGGCGGCTGGTCCGGCCCTGCCAGATGCTCGATCATGTCGCGATTATTGGCCAGATGGTTCATCTCAGCGGATTGCTACTCCCCAGGGCAGTTCGCCGACGGTGACCGATTTGATCACCTTTTGTGCGGCGACATCGATGATGGAAATGTCATTGGATTCGCCATTTGCCGATACCAGGTACTTCTCATCCGGCGTGAAGGCCATTTCCCAGACCCGCTGGCCGACCAACAGATATTTCTCGACTTTGCGGCTGGCGACATCGATGACGGCGACACGGTTCGCGGGGCCAAGGGCGACGAAGGCGGTCTTGCCGTCATTGGTGATGGCGATGCCAACAGGTTGAATCGTCTCTTTGCGGATACCCGGCACCGCGAAAGTGATCTTCTGGGCGATCTTCCGGCTGGTGGCATCGATGACGCTGACCGTGCCGCCGACCTCGGAAGAGACCCAGACCTCCTTGCCATCGGGCGTGAATTGCGCGAAGCGGGGGCGGGTATCGACGAGCACGCTATCGACCAGCTGATTGGTGCTGGTATCGATGAAATGCGCCATGCTGGTGGTTTCGGAGGTATTGACCAGCCATTTGCCATCCGGGCTGACACCCATGCCTTCCGGTTCGGTGCCGACAGGGATTTCACTCGCCACATTGCCCTGCTTCACGTCGAGGACGGTGACCATGTTGTTATCCTCGTTGGCGACATAGAGGCGTGTGCCATCCGGCGATAGCGTAAAGAGTTCGGGGTCCGGTCCGCTGGGCAGGATATTGACCACTTTCAGGCTGTCGAGATCGAGGACCTCGATGTGGTCGGCGTCGCTGGTACAGATGAAAAGCTGCTTCTTGTCGTGGCTCAGGGTGATGCCGCGGGGCCTGGCACCAACCGTCACGGTGCCGGTCACGGCCATCTTGTCGAGGTCGACGATGGTGATCGAATTCCCCTTTTCATTGGAGACATAGGCCGTATAGGCCGCTGCCTGGGTCGCGATTAGGCCTGACGACAGGGTCAAAATCAGGCCACAAGCGCGTAAGCTCATCGATTTCATCGGGCACCTGCTCCTTGATGTCATTGATTCAAATGACAGGATGATTCCGGCTCGTCATAGCCCAGCGTATCCAGCGGTGTCCGCTGATGCAGAAATCCCTCTTGCGGCGATACCGAGACCAGCATCAGCGGCGAGGCCAGGACCAAGGGCTGGCGCAATTGCTGGTCCCATTTGCGGAAACTCAAGCCCTGTCCCTTGAAGGCGCCGAGGGTGAAGTCATCCGACACCAGATATTGGTGCATGGCGGCAGTGTCCGCCTTGCCCGTTCGTGTGACGGCTTCACCAATGGCGCGGACGGCGACCCAGCCGGAATAGTCGCGCTCCAGCATCCAGCGGTGATACTGCTGCTCGAAGCGGTGCTGCAATTGCATGCCGCCCCATTGCTCCTGACTGCGATGCCAGGCGGTCGGCACCAGGCCCTGGGTGCCGACGACCGGCCGTGGATCCCAGAGCCGGTAGGGCAGATACTCGCCGAAGACCTCGCTTTCATCCGACACGACCAGAACATCGTAATCGGGCAGGCGCTGGGTCAGATCGATCATCTGCTTATTGACTTGCTGCTGGCCGGTGTCGCTGCGGCGCGACCCGGCGTCATAGGCATAGGTCCGGGTTTCGACGATCTTGCTGCCGAATTTCTTGGCGGCACGCTGCAGCGCAGCGGCGAAGGCCTGGTCGGGATCGTATTTCCCGGAGATAAGAACCCAGCGGGTCCATTTCTTCACCGCCAGGTATTCCGCCAGGGCATCGGCCTTCATCGCATAGCTGGGGGCGATATTGAAGATGTTGGCTCGGCAGTCCTTGATACGCAGATTGTCGTCCTCGGCGCGGATATTGAAGATGAGGACATCCTTGGCTTCCGGCAGGTCCGCCAATTCCAGCAGACGCTTCGCCGTCAGGTCGGCAACAATGAGCTTCGCGCCCTGGCCGATCAGGGCGTCGAGTCCCGCCTTGAGATCGCCGCCGGCGGAAACTGATTGTTCCTTCAGTTCATAGCTCTGATTGAGGAAGCGGCCCGTCGTCTGGTTATCGTCGATGGCTAGCTTGGCGCCAGCCAGGCCCTTATCCGTCGCCACCACTTCCACCAGCGATAAAGGAGCGGGCTCGGCAATCGCCTCGCTCAGATAGCCGATACTGACATGGAGTGGCTGACTATCCGCGGTGGCGTGCGGCCCCGTTGCCGCCATGATGCAGGCAACGGAGAGCGACAGGAGAAGATATGAAATCGAACGATGACCAGGAAGACCGGTCGACATCTGCGTCTCCGCGTTGCGCTATTGCGCGCTGCCGGCGGCCTGCTTCAGATAGGCAATCAGATTGGCGCGGTCTTCCGGCTTCGGCAGGCCGGGAAACAGCATCTTGGTGCCGGGCACCATGACCCGGGGATTAGTCAGGTATTTGTCCAATGTCGCCGGGTCCCAGGTGACATTGGCGCTCTTCATTGCCGGTGAGTAGTTGAAGCTGTCGATCGAGGCCGAGTGACGGCCGATGAGACTATGCAGCGAGGGACCGACCTTGTTGGTTCCGGCATCAAGCGAATGGCAGGCCTGGCATTTGACGAACACCTTCTGGCCCGCCGCGGGATCGCCGTCGTCTGCCATGCTTGAGGTTGCGCTAAGGCAGAACGCCGTAAGAGTCATCGCCAGAACACCGGCCGAGCGTCGCGCAAACCACTGCATAATCTGAGCCTCCCACTTCTTGCTTGCTTCTGTCGCGTCCGGTGATGGCTTCGTGCTGCACCGTGGATTGACGCTTTCTTTGGCGTTAACTCTATGAATGAGTGCGCGCCCTCACAAGCGGCGATCGGTGAATTGAGACCAAAGTACAGTTTTTGAGATAGCCGGCGCGCGGCACGCTGCGAGACCTCAGAAATGCGGAGCCCATTGGATGTTCCTGTGCACCGCCTGGCGATGGAGCGTCACCCTTGGCGCTGGTGCCGTCATGATGTCGCTGTCGCCCGCGGCCCTGCCAGATGGCGGACCTGCAGAGGCTACGCCGCTGGCCGTGCGCGAAATCGCGCCGGGCATCTATGTCCATCAGGGCGTCCATGCCGAAGCCAATCCGGGTAATCTCGGCGGCATCGCCAATATCGGCTTTGTTGTCGGTGCAGCAGGCGTGGCGGTGATCGATACCGGCGGCAGCCATGGCGAGGGGGTAGCGCTGCTGGCGGCAATCCGGCAGATCACATCGCTCCCCGTCCGCTATGTCATCAATACCCATTTCCATCCCGATCATATTCTCGGCAATGATGCGTTCGTCTCGGCGACAAGCAGCGTGGCGCCGGAATTTGTCGCCCATGCCAATTTCCCCCGCGATTTGGCGGCGCGCCAGGAGAGTTATCTGGCGGCGGCCCGGCAAAGCCTCGGCGCGGCCTTTGCCGGCACGCAGATCGTCGTGCCACAGCATCTGATTGGCCAGCCTGAGAGAATTGATCTCGGGAACCGAGAGCTTCTATTGACGCCCTACCCACCGGCCCATAGTGACGCGGACCTGACGGTTCTCGACTTGAAAACGAGGACGCTCTTTGCCGGCGATCTTCTTTTCGTCGATCGTGTGCCCGCTGTGGACGGGTCAATTACCGGCTGGCTCAAGGTGCTGGATGCGCTGAAGCAGGTTGATGCATCACGCGCGGTGCCGGGCCATGGCCCGGCTTCGGTACCATGGCCGGCAGCGCTGAAAGACGAACAGCATTACCTTTCCGAGATCGTTACCGCCATCCGCCAGGCGCTGAAGCAGAACAGGAGCCTGCAACAGGCAGTGGAGGAGGTTGATCGGCAGCTCCAGCGGGCGGAGCGTTCCAAATGGCAATTGTTCGATGACTATGATGGGCGCAATATCACGGCAGCCTATACCGAGCTCGAATGGGAGTAGGGCTTGAGGAGGCTGGCGGCCGGATTGTCTGTTGCGGAGGGCGTCATGATCAACAAACCAGTGATGAGCGAATTTCGCCAGCGCTTCATGCGAAGCGCAACGCGCTTTCGGCTGTATCTCCTGATGGCATTCGCCATCAACCTCATTGTGCCGGTCGCCGCGACAGCGGATGACGGCGATGCCTGGCCGGACCTGCGGACTGCCCTTTTTGCCGATAAGCCGATAAACGACGCATCGACCTTTCTCCGGCTTGAGGCGCCGAGCCGGGCCTATGACGCGGCAGTGGTGCCGCTGGATATCAAATTCGACAAGCAGAAGATGGGATCCCTCGTGGTGCAGGATGTCACCCTGGTGATCGACAAGAATCCGGCGCCGGTCGCGGCGATATTCCACTTGGCGTCCGGTATCCCGAATCCCAGCATCGGCACTCGTATTCGCGTGAACGAATACACATATGTGCATGCCGTGGTGCAGATGTCCGACGGTCGGCTTTATATGGCAAAGACGTTTGTCAAAGCGGCGGGTGGCTGTTCAGCGCCGGCGGTCAAGACGCCTGATAACGCTCTCTCGAATCTCGGCGATATGAAGATGAAACTGGCCGACGCGGCGGGTCCGGGACAGGCCAGCCGTGTCCAGTTGCTGATCCATCACCCGAATTTTTCCGGCATGCAGATGGATCAGGTGACGCGGTACTATATTCCCGCAAAGTATATCCAGAATGCCACCGTCTCTTATGCCGGTAAGCCGTTGGTCTCGATCGAAGGGAATATCTCGCTCAGCGAGAATCCCTTCTTCGAATTCTCGGTGCCGACCGAAGCCGGCGGCAAACTGGATGTAAGCGCTGAGGATTCCGACGGTGCGAAGTTCCGCCAAAGCTGGCCGCTGCCGCCGTCAAGCTGAGGCAACAGGCTTTCAGAAACAGCGAAAATCGGCTTCGATTTGGGCCAAGCGCAATTGGTCGACCACCTGCTTCAGCATCGTCATCTCGCGGAACATGGCAGTGTTGTCCCCGGCTACCAGGCGCATCTGCATGATCGTATCGGCCTTTTCATAGGTGTCGTAGGATATGACCGAGGAAATGGCGTCGATACTGCACGAACAGCGCTGCATCATCTCCTGGGTCTCGCCGTTGCTCGCCATGCAGCCGATGACGTAATCGGCAATGACCGGCGTCGGATAGTCATTGGCGAGCGACGGTCTGGGGCAAAGGAGAAGGGCAAGAGAAGCGGTGGTGAGGCTGACCCTCAGCGAGGTGGCGGCCGCAGAAAACATGGTAACCTCTGTTTATCGGGCAGCGGAATGCGCAAGAGCACAGCACAGAAGGTCGGCAGGGTCAATTCGCTGAAAGGCGAAGAGCAGAGATGTCCCCGGGAGATGACCCCGTCGATTCCCCAGGATGGCTTCCGGTATCCCCGCTCATGATTTCGCCGCAACTCATCACCACTTTGCTGATCTGGATCGCCCATGCGACCGGCTATGCGATTCCCGGCACGCCGCCGACGATCACCCTCGTTCCCCATGCCGAGTTGGAGGACCGCTTCTGTCATCGCAGTTGCGAAATCCTCGGCTTCACCACGCCGGAAGGGGCGATCCTGCTGGATGATCGGCTACAAATCGGCAAGGACGAGGCCGCGACCAGCATCTTGGTGCATGAGCTGACGCATTTCTTGCAGCGCGCCAATAGCGGCTCGTCAGCACCGGTCACCTGCCAGCTCTGGGTGGACCGTGAGGATGAGGCCTATGATATCCAATATCGCTGGCTGCATGAGAAGAGCCCATCAATTCAACTGCTATCTAGGGCGATGAACGAGCTGAACACACATCCTTTCCTCCTGAAATGCCCGGATGGCAACGCAACGGTCAATATTCCGCAGCCGTGATCGGGTGCCGCTAAAGCGCCCAGTTCGCTTCGACAGAATTCATTAATGAAATGTCCAGAAATAAATTGGCCTAAAGGATGAGGCTCTCGTCCCGATTTTCGACCGTAGCCGCCTTGTTTCCCGGAACCCCGCTGGGTACACTTACATTAGTCGGTAAATCCGACTGATAGAGCGCAGTCTGTATCTTGTCTAAACAAGGAGACAGCCATGAAGCGAGCGTGGAAGACCCCGCGAATTCGCGAGATCTGCGTCGGCCTCGAAATCAACAGCTACGCCAGCGCGCGGATGTAATCGATCGCATCCGCCGGTCGGCCCATCTCATATCGGATCGCGATCATGTACATCGTTGTCCTTGGATCGGCGGCCGGCGGAGGCTTTCCCCAGTGGAATTGCAACGCGCCGACCAGCCAGGGTGTACGGGAAGGGCGGATACGCGCCAAGCCCCGCACGCAGGCCTCAA
>DATMUQ010000326.1:0-6890 GCA_035563795.1 Terriglobales bacterium
CACCCATGTCAGTGGCCTGAAGACGATCGTGCCGTCCAATCCCTATGACGCCAAGGGATTGTTGATTGCGGCGATCGAGGATGATGACCCGGTCATCTTCCTCGAACCAAAGCGGCTCTATAACGGGCCGTTCGATGGGCATCACGAGCGGCCTGTGACACCCTGGTCGCGGCACGAGCTCGGTGAGGTACCGGATGGCCATTACAAGCTGCCGCTCGGCAAGGCGGCGATCCGGCGTCCCGGATCGGCCGTCACAGTGCTCGCCTATGGCACCATGGTTCATGTCGCTCTGGCTGCGGCGGCAGAACAGGACGTCGATGCCGAGATCATCGACTTGCGTTCGCTGGTTCCACTGGATGTGGAAACGATCACTGAATCCGTACAAAAGACGGGGCGCTGCGTGATCGTCCACGAGGCCACCCTCACCTCCGGTTTCGGTGCTGAACTTGCCGCGCTCGTCCAGCAGAACTGCTTCTATCACCTGGAGGCCCCGATCGTGCGGGTGACCGGCTGGGACACGCCTTATCCCCATGCCCAGGAATGGGATTACTTCCCCGGCCCGGCACGTGTCGGTCGCGCCCTGAAATCGGTGGTGGAGGCCTGACATGGGAATGCGTGTCGTCAAGCTGCCCGATATCGGCGAAGGTGTCGCAGAAGCGGAAATTGTCGAATGGCATGTCGCGGTCGGTGACCTCGTCGCCGAGGACCAGATGCTGGCCGCGGTCATGACTGATAAGGCGACGGTGGAGATCCCTGCCCCCTGCGCCGGCCGCGTGATCGCGCTTGGCGCTGACGTAGGCGCCCTGATGGCGGTAGGTGGCGAGCTGGTCCGCCTCGAGATCGCCGGCGCCGATGGTCCTGCTGAGAGTGTGGCTGCATCACCATCGGCTGAAACGGCATCACGTACCACCACAACCCGCGCCGCGGCCCCTTCCAGCCTAGCGCCACAACCGATCGCACAGCCAGCTGCACCGCCGCACCAGCCGATATCCTCACCTGCTGCACGTGCCACCAAAGCATCCGACGCCGCCAATCTTCCTGGTCGTAGCCGAGCTCCGCTGGGACCACCCCGTCCGGTGGGTGAGAAGCCGCTGGCCTCGCCGGCGGTGCGGCAACGTGCCTTGGATGCCGGGATCGACCTGCGCCAGGTTCGCGGCAGTGGCCCGGCCGGACGCATCCTGCATGACGATATCGACCTCTTCATCCGGGATGGCGCGCCGGCTCCGGCTGCCGGTAACGGGAAACGCCCCAACACCATTGTCGAGGATATCAAGGTTGTCGGGATGCGGCGCCGTATCGCGCAGAACATGGCGGAATCCAAGCGCCGCATCGCGCATTTCTCCTATGTCGAAGAAATGGATGTCAGCGACCTCGAAGATCTCCGCACCTCATTGAATGCGCAGCACGCGCAGCATCGCGGCAAGCTCACCCTGCTGCCCTTCATCGTCCAGGCGCTGGTCCGATCCATCAGTGACTTCCCGCAGATGAATGCACGTTATGACGACGAGGCCGAAATCATCCAGAGGTTCGGCGGCGTGCATGTCGGTATCGCCACCCAGACCCCGAACGGCTTGATGGTGCCCGTGGTCCGCCATGCGGAGGCACGTGATCTGTGGGATCTGGCATCGGAGGTCGCACGGCTCGCCGATGCGGCCCGCAAAGGGCTCGCTGCGCGCGAGGAGTTGGCCGGCTCGACCATCACCGTCACCAGCCTCGGCGCGCTGGGCGGCATTGCCTCCACCCCCGTCATCAACCGGCCGGAGGTCGCCATCATCGGCATCAACAAGCAGGTGATCCGCCCGGTCTGGCAAGGCAACCAGTTTGTGCCCCGGAAGATGATGAACCTCTCATCTTCATTCGATCACCGTGTGATCGACGGCTATGACGCCGCCAGCTTCATCCAGCGCATCAAGGGTTTCCTCGAGGAACCTGCCACCATGTTCATCTGAGGAACGCCATGGGCGATATCACCACCAAGGTACTCATTCTCGGCGGCGGTCCCGGCGGCTATGTGACGGCCATCCGCGCCGGCCAGCTGGGGCTTGATACCGTCCTCGTCGAAGACCAGGCGCTGGGCGGGACGTGCCTCAATGTCGGCTGCATCCCATCGAAGGCCCTCATTCACGTCGCGGAGACCTATCATCATGCAACCGCACTCTCGACGGCGGCGCCATTCGGGGTCGCTGTTGCGCCGCCCAGCTTGAATTTCGCCCGCACGATCGAGTGGAAGGATGGCATCGTCGGACGTCTGAAGGCCGGTGTAGCCGGGCTCCTGAAGCGCGGCAATGTGAAGATTATCAAAGGTCTCGGCACATTCCTCGATGGCAAGACGGTGCGCGTGGAGACCGATACCGGCACCGATACGATCCGTGCTGAATGCGTGGTGATCGCGACGGGATCAGAACCGCTTGCCCTCCGCTCACTGCCTTTCGGCGGCCGTGTCATCTCTTCCACCGGAGCATTATCTCTGCCGGAGGTGCCAAGGCGGCTGGCCGTGGTCGGTGCCGGCTATATCGGTCTCGAGCTTGGCATTGCTTTTGCCAAGCTTGGTGCATCGGTGACCATCGTCGAGGCGACAGACCGCATCCTCCCCCTCTATGACGGTGAACTCACCCGGCCGGTGGCACAGCGCCTGGCCGAACTCGGGATCGAGCTCCGCCTCGAAGCCAGTGCGGAAGGCTTATCGGCGAACGGTGAGTCGCTCGTCGTCATGGGGCGGGATGGCACCCGCACGGAGATCGCGGCGGACCGGATCCTGGTCGCTGTCGGGCGGCGCCCAAGGACTGGCGGGTTTGGCCTTGAGCGCCTCGATCTTTCCATGAAC
Organism: Terriglobales bacterium; assembly: GCA_035563795.1. Lineage (GTDB taxonomy): Bacteria > Pseudomonadota > Alphaproteobacteria > Dongiales > Dongiaceae > Dongia_B. Next base: position 2,825 of record DATMUQ010000326.1, read on the forward strand.
GGCAATTTCATTCGCATCGACGAGCGCTGCGCCACCTCGATGCGCAATGTCTGGGCGGTGGGAGACGTGACCGGCGAACCCATGCTGGCGCACCGGGCGATGGCCCAGGGAGAGATGGTAGCCGAGCTCATCGCCGGTCATCGTCGCAGCTTCGACAAGCGCGCCATTCCCGCCGTCTGTTTTACCGATCCGGAAATCGTCTCGGTCGGTCTGGCGCCCGATGAAGCCAGGGCGGCCGGCTTTGACATTAAAGTCGGAAAATTCTCCTTCCAGGCGAACGGGCGTGCCATGACCCTACAAGCCGAACAGGGCTTCGTGCGCGTGACGGCACGATCGGACAATCACCTCGTCCTCGGTATTCATGCGGTAGGTGCCGGCGTTTCCGAAATGTCGACCGCCTTCGGCCTGGCATTGGAGATGGGGGCGACACTCGAGGACATCGCCCATACGATCCACGCTCATCCAACCCTCGGCGAAGCATTCCAGGAATCTGCCCTGAAGGCCCTGGGCCACGCATTACACGCCTGATGTGAAGCAGCGGCGTGCTGCTGTGCCGCACCTCACGACACCGGCCGGATCAGCAATGAGAACCGGCTATTTCCGGCACATAACACCGAACGCAGCTCACGGTGAGGCACCTCAGCGCCGCTTTAGCGCCGAGTGTCAAACCGAAGCGGAAAAGTGTCAAACAGAACACCCGCAAACGACCGAGCGACCGTCTCTAACGGTTTGTTCTTTCGGGGAATTCCTTGGGAAGGAATGGTGGGCGCACAAGGACTCGAACCTTGGACCCGCTGATTAAGAGTCAGCTGCTCTACCAACTGAGCTATGCGCCCCCGGGATCCTTTCGGAGCACCGCGTCACCGCGTTGTCCGTCAATCCGGGCGCCGATATAGCAAAGCGTTTTCGGCTTGTCGATACCTAATTATGACGATTTTTCTTTTTATTGATCATACGGATAGCGGAACCGCGGAAAACCCCGGATCCGGCCGCCGGATCATTCTTCGTCGCTGCGGCGGCCGAGGCGCATATCGCGGTGAATATAGACCGACATGATCAGGCCGAAGCCGACCATGACGGTGATCATGGCGGTACCGCCATAGGAAATCAGCGGCAAAGGCACGCCGACCACCGGGATCAGGCCCATCACCATGGCCGTATTAATGAAGAAATAAAGGAACAGATTGGCGGCGAGGCCGAAGGCCACCAGGCGCCCGAAATGGCTGCGGGAACGGAGCGCTATCACAACCCCGTAGAGCACCAGGAGGCTGTAAAGCCCCAGCAGGACGACGCCGCCCACCATGCCGAACTCTTCCGCGAAGGTGGTGAAAATGAAATCGGTCTGGTGCTCCGGCAGGAAGTCGAGATGGCTCTGCGACCCCTGCATGAAGCCCTTGCCGAAGAGGCCACCGGAACCAAGCGCAATCTTCGACTGGGTGATGTGATAGCCGGTGCCCAGCGCGTCAGCCTCGGGATCCAGGAAGGTCAGGATGCGGTTGCGCTGATAATCATGCAGCAGGTTCGGTGCGTGCCAGGCGTAATAGCCGCCGGCCACTGCCACGGCGATGACCAGGGCGAATTTCCACCAGCGCACGCCGGCGGCAAAGAACATCGCACCCGCCACCATCATCAGCATGCAGGCCGTACCGAGGTCAGGTTGCTTGAGAACGAGGCCGGTCGGCAGAAGCGCCATCAGGATCGGGATGATGAGATAATGCGGGCGGCCGATATCCTCATAGGTCTTGCCATGGAAATAGCGTGCCAACGACAGGACGATGGCGATCTTCATCACTTCGGAAGGCTGCAGCTGAATGAATTTGAGATCGATCCACCGTGTCGCACCCATGCCGGTATGACCCGCCACGTCGACATAGATCAGCAGCACGAAGGAGATCGCGTAAAGCGGATAGGCGATCTTCATCAATTGCCGCAGATCCACCATCGCCACGCAGAGCATCAGCACCAGGCCGACGCCGAATCGCGCCATCTGCCGGTCCATCCAGGGATCGGCACTGCCATGCGCCGCCGAATAGAGAACGGCAAAGCCGATCGAGGCCACCATGCAGATCAGGATGACCATGCTCCAGGAGACTTCGCGCAGCTTGGTGCCGATCGTCATCTTGCGCTGGTCGCGGGTCACATGCAGTTGCAGGACCATTAGCGGCTCCGCCCAGAGCAATTTATTCCGGGATATTTCAGTCTAGGGCATTTCATTGCGCCCGCCTTCCGCGTTCGGATTGCGGCGCGCCGGATCTCGGCGCTGGCATTCGATCATGATATCGCGCGCGATCGGCGCCGCCACTGCCGAACCACCGCCGCCATGTTCCACCACCACGCAACAGCCGTAACGCGGCGCATGGACCGGCGCAAAGCAGACGAACAAGGCATGGTCGCGCTGATTCCAGGGCAGATCCTCGTTCTTGCGCACGCCGCGAGCGCGCTCCGCCATGCTGATGCGCCGGACCTGCGCCGAGCCCGTCTTGCCGGCAAGCTCCATGCCGGGAATGGTGATGCGGGAATGAAAGGCTGTGCCGCGCTCTTCATTCGATACCCGATCCATGCCGGTGCGGACGATCTGCAGAAAATCATTGTCGATGCCGAGCGACGGAAAGGGGCTCGGCCCCTCCACCTTCGCCTGATCGGATTCACTCACCGGCCGCATCAGATGCGGCTTGACCCCGTAGCCGCCATTGGCAAGGCGCGATACCATCACGCAAAGCTGCAGTGGGGTTGCCTGTACGAAACCCTGGCCGATCGCATTGACCAGCGTTTCACCCTGGTGCCAGCTTTCGCCCATCGTCGCCTTTTTCCAGGCGCGATCAGGAATGAGACCGTTCTTTTCACCAGGCAGGTCGAGCCCCTCGCTCAAGCCAAGCCCGAAGGTGCGTGCCATATCAGCGATCGCATCGATGCCGACGCGGCGGCCCATTTCATAGAAATAGCAGTCGCAGGAGTTCTTCAGCGCATCGGTCATCGCCTGCGTGCCATGGCCTTCCTTGCGCCAGCAATGGAAGCGCGCATTGCCCAGGGCCGTGACGCCGGAACAGAACACCGTCGCCTGGGGACTGATCCCTGCCTTCAGCGCAGCCAATGCAGTGACGATCTTGAAGGTGGAACCCGGCGGATACTGCCCTGCTGTCGCCTTGTTGGTTAGCGGGCCGTACATATCGGTGCTGAGTTCCTGCCACTCATTGCTGGTCAGTCCACGATAGAAGGCGGCCGGATCGTAAGACGGGGTCGAAGCCAAGGCGAGCACGTCGCCATTGAAGATGTCCATGACGACGGCCGCACCGGACTCCTCACTCGCCAAGCGCTGATGGGCGAATTGCTGCAGGCCGATATCGAGGGTGGTCACCAGATCGGCGCCGGGCACACCTTCCTGGCGCGCCAGCTCGCGGATCACCCGGCCGACCGAATTGACCTCCAGCTGGCTCTCGCCCGCCTTGCCGCGCAGGGGCATGTCATATTGCTTTTCGAGACCATTACGGCCGATGCGGAAGCCCGGCAATTGCAAGAGGGGATCGGCATCCTGAGTGAGGTCGTTTTCCGAAACCGCAGCAACATAGCCAAGGATATGCGAGGTGATGCCACCGAACGGATAATACCGCTTCTGGTCGACATCGATGCTTATACCGGGGAGATCCGGCAAATTGAGTTCGACCTGCGCCACCTGTTCCCAGGTCAGGTCTTCCTTGACCGTAATCGGCATGAAAGCGCGGTTGCGGGCCCGCTCGCGCATCAGCTTGGTGCGTTCCCGCTCTGTCATCGGCACCAGGCGGGAGAAGTCCTCCAGCGTCTGCTCGAGATCCGTCGTCTGCTCGGCCACCAGCATGGCACGATAATTGGGGAAATTGCTGGCGAGCGGCACCCCGAAGCGGTCGAGAATGAGGCCGCGTGACGGCGGCAGTAGGCGTCGGCTGATCCGGTTCTCATCGGACAGCATGCGGTATTTGTCCGCCTCGACGACCTGCAGGTAGTACATGCGGCCGATCAGAGTCGAAACCAATGCCAATTGCCCGGCGCCCAAGAGGGCTACACGGCGGGAAAAAACACGCTGGAGTGTCTG
>DATMUQ010000327.1:0-12577 GCA_035563795.1 Terriglobales bacterium
CGAATTGCTATTCGAAGTGCCCGAGGCAGAGACCGACAGCACCGCCGCCCTGGTGCGCGAGGTCATGGAGAAGGCAGCCGAGCCGGTCCGGCAGATTTCCGTGCCGCTGATCGCCGAAGCGGGTATCGGCAGCACCTGGGCGGAAGCGCATTAAGGAGCGCTCTGGCTGATCTCGCCGGTTGTGCCGGACTGTTGCGGCACTGCCAGCGTCCGAGATGCCAGTCTTGCTCCCATCAAGCCGATCGCCAGTGTAGCGGCGCCGCTGGCCATGATAATCGGCCGCAGCCCGAAGGCACCGAATAGCCCGGGCGCGCTCAGATAGCCGACCAGCAGGCCGGCGAAAGCGGCGCACATCAACAGCCGGTAGACCTGGGCGATCCGCTGCTGCGGAAAGTCGCGTTGGATGATGTGCAGCAGGGCCAGATTTTCCAGCGGCCCATTGATCGCGGCGAAAGCGGCGAAGGCCATCAGCCAGGCCCGGTCGGGTGCCAGCGGCAGCAGCATGACGCCGGCACCGAAGGTCAGCTTCGACATGACGAGCCACAGCGCTGGACGCCGTGGCCGAAGGCTCGCAAGCGCCAGATTGGCACCGAGATTGCCGCAGCCATAGGCGGTCATCATCAGGCCATAATCGGTCAGCGGATCGGCACTGTTGGCCCGCAGATAGAGCGCCATGCCGAGCAGGACACCCATCGACCAGGAGACGTTGCCGACAAGGTCGCCGGCGAGGCCGTAATACATCAACCGGTGACCGCGGATGGCGCGCAGGCCGCCGATCAGCCGGTCCAGGAAGACCGCGGCATCCCCGCCTGCGCCGCCGGCCTTCAATGGGACGGCCATCGACATACCGCGCAAAGCCAACCCGACGCCCAGGGCCGCAAAGACGAAACCCGCCGCGGTGATGAGGAAAAACTGGCCGATCGGCATGATGCCGTTGATGAGGGCGATCAAGCTCGGTCCGGCGATACGCGCCATGCGCCGGGTGGCATCGAACAGACCATTGGTGGCATGCCGCGACGCCTCCGGCGCCAGCAAGGGCAAGCTCGCCTGCAAGGCCGGATCGTAAGCGGACGTTGCCAGTGCCACCAAAGCGGCAATGCCGGCGAGCAAAGGCAGGCTCATCAAACCAGCGGCGGCAGCACCCGACAGAATGAGCAGCAGCGCGGCCCGGCCGAGACTGACCGCGATCATGGTCGCGCGGTGCGACCAGCGGTCCGTCACGATGCCGCCGAAGAGGCTGCCGATCAACAACAACGCGGCTTGCAAGGCAGAGACGTAGCCCGCATCGCGGCCGATCAGGGCAGAGGCGCTCCAGATGACCGCCACCATGTAGAACTCCGCACCTGTCGCGGAGAGAAGCTGGCCACCCCATAAGCAGGCGATGCGACGATCGGAAAGCGGCTTGAGAATGAACATGGGCGGGCGGCTGCACCGAAAGGCGGGAAACGGGCGCGGAGCCTAGCACAGTGGAGGCCGATTCACCGCCGCGGACTTTGCCGTCATCGCGCGCTCATCCCGATATGCATGCGCCAAAAGCCAACCCTTCTGCCGGTCGCGCAAAGCCACTATCGGCCTTTCGTTTTTAGCGGCATATCGTCCGCGGAGAGTTCATGGGAGAATCGGTGATGTACAAGCTCTATTGGGCGCCGGGCGGTGCCAACATGGTGGTTCATGCCGCCTTGCGCGAGATCGGCGCGGCAGTCGAGATGATCCGGGTCGATCTCGAGCAGGGTGGCCAGCACGACGCCAGCTATCTGCGCCTGAACCCACATGGCCGCGTGCCGACCCTGATTTATGACAATGACCGGGTGATCTATGAAAGTGCTGCCATCGCCATGTTCCTGGCGGAGCGTCACCCGGACGCCGATCTCGCCCCGCGACCCGGCCATTCCGATCGCGGCCCCTATCTGCAATGGATGGCCTATCTCACCAACACGCTGCAGGAAGCCCTGATGCATTGGTGGCATGCCGACACCTATGTCGATGGTCTTGCCGAACAAGCCAATATGAAGGCGCGTGCGGAACACCGGCTGGCCAGCATGGCCGGCTTCCTTGATGCGCATCTTGCGGCCCAGGGTCCCAATCTCTGCGGCGCCCGGTTCTATATCTGCGACTATTTCCTGGCAATGCTGGTGCGCTGGAGCCGGTCGATGCCGCAGCCCTTGCAGCAGTGGCCGCAGATCCGCGGGCTCGTCGACCGCAGCATGCAGCGACCGGCCTATCGCCAGATGCTGCAGGAAGAAGGCATCACCCAGGACCAGGCGTGACGCCCCTCGGCGATATGACCGCGCGACAGCCAACAGGAATCAATACACGGTGGGGAATAGCGCGCGTGTTCCGCTTGCGATGAATGCGCGTTATCCGCGAAATGGCCCTCTGGTAAACGAATAATTAATATTGGCGGCAATATTTTGCCAGTTCGATATCCAGCCTCTGGATGAATCTCTATTGTGCTGACTTGACGGGTTCGGCCGCCACCGGGCGGCAAGGGACATCACGGGAAGATTGCCATGAGTACACAGCCACGCCCAACGATTGCCTCGCTCGATGCGGATGTGATGGCCCGCTTCGGCAAGACGATGGGCAAATTCGGCTCGTTCTTCGTCAACTGGATCAAGTTCCAGGACAATACCGACAAGCTCTATATGGCACTCGGCGATAACGGTGAGAACTATCTCCAGTTCAAGCTGTCACAGAACGATGTCGAAGCGGCCGCCGTGATCCTCGAAGTCTCCAAGGCCTATTGGGAAGAAAAGCAGCAGGCCAAGCGCGTCTATACCTTCCTCAATCACGAGGACGGCGAGCAGAACGGCATCTGGCACTATCTCGCTGATTGCCTGCGCGGCAATGAAGGCCGCGAGACCATGAAAATGGCCCGCACCCTGCTCTCCCTGGATGTCGATTTCTCGCGCGCCAACAAGGCCGGTATCAGCCCGCTCGGCAAGATCCTGATGCCGACGCCGAAATGGCAGTCGATTAACGCTCTGATCCAGACCAAGCATCTGTCGCTCGAGCATATCGACCGCGCGGTGGTGGAGCGCGCCAAGGAAGAGCAGATCCGTGCCCATTTCATGAGCATGATCTTCGCGAGCGATCTCGCCGAGAATCGCGGCCTCCTCAGCCAGCACGTGCTCAAGCAATCGGTCGCCAGCCAGGCCAGCAAGACCTTGCGCGAAACCACCTGCCGGCTGTTCTTCGATTACCGCAACGTCAAGGACGGTAGCACCGCCTTCCTGCAGCTGATCAGCGTCACCAATGACGGCATGTTCGAGGATCTCCTCAACCTGCTGCAGCAGAATGTGGAAGAGACCGTCACCGGCATGGGCATCTCCGATGTTGCCACCAAGAAGGCCTATCGTCAGGTGCTGCTGTGCCGTCGCCTGCTGAAGCGCGACAAAAATATGCGCGGCGTGCTGCTGAAGGCGCTTGCCGCCAAGAAGCACGGCCATATGCGGAAGATGGTCTCGCTGCTGTTCCATGATGAGCTGCATGTGAAGAAGCTGGTGCGCGGCGAACCGGTGCGCCAGGACGTGCCGGTCGATACCACCTCACCGGCACCCAACAATCCCCTGCTGTCGCTGTTGCTGCAGCGTGACAAGGAAAACAGCACGATCTTCCACGCCGCTTTGCTGGAGAGCGACCTCCGGGCCTTCGGCCTCTGCCTCTATGGCCTGCCGTCGAACGACGTCTATGCGCTGCTGACCCGCGTGCCCAACGGCTTCGGCCTGACCCTGGTCGATATGCTGAATGCCGAGAAGGTGCGGCTCAATATGACCGCGGCAGTCCAAGCCGGCCTGACCGATCCGGCCCGCGGCAAGGAAATCATCGAGAAATGCGCGGCGATCGACAAGGAGATGCGGGAGTCGATCAACACCAAGCTGCAAGAGATCAATGAACTCGCCGAGACCTCACGCAACGGCAAGCCGCCCGAGCCGAATTTCGATTTCAAGAAACTGGCGGAAACCGCCACGCCGATGAAGAAGGCGGCCGCCGCCTCCTGACCCTTATCCTGCAAGCAGCCTGACTTCCATCCCACCACCCGACGGCCCGTCCGGCGACGATTTTGCGCCTGCGATACGTTTCCAGCACGACGTGATAAGCCTGCGCTATATGAGCTGATAAGCTGCGCAAATAGTCACCGATATGTGAAGTTATTTTCGCGACTGTCATCACCTCCTGCTCGCATTGGTGGTTTGGGACATGCTAGGGTCAGGTGCATCGCGTATGCAGTTGTGCCGTCATGCCCAGCCTCAGCCATTCATTCCGTGCCACCAAGTCCGGCCTGCTTCGGTTCTTGCTGTTGCAATGGCGACTACTTTTACGTTCATTCTCCAGATCAGAAGCCCGCGAAAATCGCGGCGCCCGCTTTATCATGGCCGGGGTGATCGGGATCGGTGCCGGGTTGGTCGTGGCGCTGCTCGACGGGTTGGTCGGCATCCTGCACCGCCTGCTCTTCGCGTTGCAGGACACGACGCATCTCAGCGATGCAACCGGCGTCATGCCCTGGCGCTTGCTGGTCATGCCGATCATCGGCGGCCTGCTGGTCGGCGCCAGCGCCTGGCTGATCAAGCGCTGGCGGCCGCGCGATATCGTCGATGCCATCGAAGCCAATGCCCTGTTCGGCGGACGCATGTCCTTCGGCGACAGCCTTGGCCTGGTGCTGCTGACCATCCTCTCCGGCGGCTTCGGCGCCTCGGTCGGGCTGGAAGCCGCTTATACCCAGCTCAGCGCCAGCCTCGGCTCGAAGCTCGGCCTCGGCCTGAAGCTCCGGCGCGAGGACATCCGCCTGCTGGTCGGCTGCGGTGCCGCCGGCGCCATCGCCGCGGCCTTCAATGCGCCACTCGCCGGTTCCTTCTATGCCTTCGAACTGGTGATGGGCAGCTACACGCTGGATATCCTGGTGCCGATCGGCATTTCCGCGCTGATGGGCGGCTTCACCTCGCGCTGGCTGTTCGGCACCGAACCGGTCTTCATCGTCCAGGGCGCCCTGCAATTGCAGACCCATGATTACTATGCCTTCGCCGTATTGGGCCTGATCAGCGCGCTGCTCGGGATCGCCGTGATGATCGGCGTCACCCAGACCGAAAGCTGGTTCAAGCAGTTGCGCACACCGGTCTGGCTGCGCCCGGTGATCGGCGGCATGGTGGTGGGCTGCATCGGCCTCGGTTTTCCCCAGGCGCTCAGCAGCGGACATGGCGCCATCTTACACAATATCCGCGAGGGCTATTCGCTGGTCTATCTGCTGGCCTTGCTGGTGGCCAAGATCCTCGCCTCTGCCGTGTCGATCGGCACCGGTTTCCGCGGCGGCCTGTTCAGCTCCTCGCTGTTCCTCGGCAGCCTGCTCGGCAGCGCCGCCGCCTTGCTGATGCAGCTGGTCCTGCCGAGCGTGCCGGCCGATCCACAGACCTACATGCTGGTCGGCATGGGCGCCATGGCCGCCGCCATCATCGGCGCACCAATCACCATGATCCTGCTGGTGCTGGAGACGACCGGCGACTTCTCGGTCAGCATCGGCGTCATGGTCGGCGTGATCGTCGCCGCCGGCGTGGTGCGTCACTGGTTTGGCTATTCCTTCGCCACCTGGCGCTTTCATCTGCGCGGCATGCAGATCCGCAGCGCCGAGGATGTGGGTTGGATCAACGAGCTGAAGGTCGGCCGCCTGATGCGCCGCGACCCCAAGGTGATCCGCGCCGACAGTCCGCTCAGTACCCTGCGCCAGGCCTTCCTGCTCGGCAGCACCACCCAGGCCTTTGCCATCGACACCGATAACCGGCTGGTCGGCGTGGTCGATATCGCCGAGGCGCATTCGCCGGATACCATTGCCGACGACAAGAAGGTGACGGTGCGCGATCTGATGCGCGCCGACACCACCTTCCTGCTGCCGATGGAAAACCTGCGCACCGCCCTGCAGCGCTTCAAAGCGGCCGCGGTCGACGTCCTGCCGGTGATCAGCGATGTGCATGAGCGCCGCATCCTCGGCTACCTGACCGAGCACTGGGCCCTGCGCCGCTACAGCGAAGAACTGGAGCGCCGTCGTGCCGCCGGTGACGATAGCGGCCTGTTCGCGCCCGGTATACGCTGAGACGCGCCGCTGTTTTCAGCGGAATGCGCGCAAATGGGATGATCCATGAAACTACGCCTGTTGGCGGTCGGCCGCGCTGGAACCAAGCGCCCCGAAATCGCCTTGATCGATGACTATCGTCAGCGCCTCACTTGGCCCCTCACCATCCAGGAGGTCGAGGAAAAGCGGCCATTGCCCAGTGCCGCCCTGAAGAAGCGCGAGGGCGAATTGCTGCTCGCGGCACTTGATGGCGGCAAGGCTGGCAGTAGCAAGGCTGGCGGCGGCAAAGCCGGGCGCCAGATCGTCGTCGTCCTGGATGAGCGGGGCCGCAGCCTGACCAGCCGCGACTTCGCCGCGCGAATCGGCGCCTGGCGCGATGACGGCGCCGGCGAGATCGTTTTCCTGATCGGCGGTGCCGATGGCCATGACGAAGCGGTCCGGACCCGGGCCGATCTGCTGCTGTCACTGGGGTCCATGACTTGGCCACACCAGATGGTACGGGTGTTGCTGGCAGAACAGCTCTATCGGGCCCAGCAGATCCTGGCCGGCCATCCCTACCATCGGGATTAGAATCCGGCTAGGATCGCCCCATCTCGCGCCGCCCCGCCGGGTGGCATGGCCAAACCCGCACCAGAACAGAATGGAAACGATGAGCCAGACCCCAGTCGCCAGCCAGACCTCCCGCCCGAAACCGGTCGTTCTCTGCATTCTCGATGGCTGGGGTCATCGCGAGGAGATCGCCGACAATGCGGTCGATCAGGCGGCAACGCCGAACTGGCATGCTTTGGAACGTGACTGCCCGCAGAGCCTGGTCGATGCCTCGGAACTGCATGTCGGCCTGCCGACCGGCCAGATGGGCAATTCCGAAGTGGGGCACATGAATCTCGGCGCCGGCCGGGTGGTGATGCAGGATCTGCCGCGGATCGACAAGGCGATCGCCGCCGGCGAGATCGCCAGCAACCCGGAAATGACCGCTTTCATCGCCAAGCTGAAGGCGAGCAAAGGTGCCTGTCACCTCCTCGGCCTGTTGTCGCCGGGCGGTGTCCATGCGCATCAGGACCACATCGTCGCCGTGGCGAAGATCCTCGATAGCGCCGGCATCCAGGTCTATCTGCATGCCTTCCTCGATGGCCGCGACACGCCGCCTTCCAGCGCCAAGACCTATGTCGCCGAGGTGGTGGCAGCGCTCAAGGGCACCCAGATCAAGTTCGGCACGGTCGGTGGCCGCTATTTCGGCATGGACCGCGACAAGCGTTGGGACCGCGTCGAGCTCGCTTATGATTCCTTCCTCGGCCAGTCGAGCTTTACCGCGGCGGATGCGCCGGCGGCGGTTGCCGCCGCCTATGGCCGCGGCGAGACCGATGAATTCGCCAAGCCGGCGGTAATTGCGGGCTTCCCCGGCATGCAGGATGGCGACGGCTTGCTGATGGCGAATTTCCGCGCCGATCGCGCCCGCCAGATCCTGACCGTCCTGCTCGATCCCGCCTTCGACGGTTTCGCCCGCAAGCGCGTGGTGAAGTTCGGGGCCGTCCTCGGCATGGTGGAATATTCGAGTGCGCTGGCGAAGTTCATGCCCTGCCTGTTCCCGTCGGCCGAGCTGAGCAACACCTTGGGCGAGGTGGTTGCCAAGGCCGGCCTCAAGCAATTGCGCATCGCCGAGACCGAGAAATATGCCCATGTCACCTTCTTCTTCAATGGTGGCGAGGAACGCCTGTTTCCCGGCGAGGAACGCATCCTGGTCCCTTCGCCGAAGGTGGCGACCTATGATCTGAAGCCGGAAATGTCGGCCGATGAGGTGACCGACAAGCTGGTGGCGGCGATCGACAGCGATCAGTTCGATCTTGTCGTCGTCAACTTCGCCAATACCGACATGGTCGGCCATAGCGGCATCCTGGGTGCTGCTATCAAGGCGGTGGAAGCCGTCGATCGCTGCCTCGGCCGCCTGCGTGCTGCCGTCGATGCCAAGGGTGGCGCCCTGGTGATCACCGCCGATCACGGCAATGCCGAGATGATGCGCGATCCCGAGACCGGCGAGGCACATACCGCCCATACCCTGAACCGGGTGCCCTTCATCGTCGCCAGCAGCGCCGGCAAATCGATCAAGCTGCGCGACGGCCAGCTCGCCGATGTGGCACCGACCATCCTGCAATTGCTGCGCCTGCCGCAGCCGAAGGAGATGACCGGCCGTTCCCTGATCAGCGATGCCCAGGCGGAAGTCAGCGGGCAAAAGCGCGCCACCGCGTGATCTGCACGGCCTGATCCTCCTTGTTACGCACTGCCTCGCATCGGATCCGGATCATGCAGCAGGACGAGCGCCAGCGGCCCCGTTTGTGGGTCAGCGGCGGGCTGGTCCTGGCTGCCGCCAGCATGCTTTGCTGCAGTTGCCTGCCGGCCTGGGCGCAATCGAGCCAGGATCTCGATGTGCTGCACCAGCAGATCGAGCAGGGCCAGGCCCAGGCCACGGCATTGCAGAAACAGGCGGATGATCTCGGGCGCCAGATCAACCAGCTGCAGGATGCGCTGGTGAAATCGGCGCAATCGGTACAGGATTCCGAGCAGCAAGCCTCCGATCTCGAAAGCAACCTCGCGACCTTGACCGAGGAAGAGAAGCACAAGACCGATGAACTGGCGGTGCGCCGCCAGCAGATGACGGAAACCCTGATGGCGCTGGAGCGGCTCTCGGTGCAACCGGCCCAGGCGGCCCTCTTCGCCGACCGTTCCGCCATCGACCAGGCCCGCACCGCCAGCCTGCTGAGCCTGATCGTGCCGCAGCTCGACAAGCGCGCCGATGCGCTCAAGGCGCAGCTCGCCGATCTCCATGACCTGCATGCGCAGATTGTCGACCGGCGCGAGAAGCTGACCACGACGCTGGGGACCCTCGCCGACCAGAACCAGAAGCTGGCGGACCTGATCGCGCAGAAATCCAGGCTGCAGAAATCGACCCTGGCGCAAGGTGCCACCACCCAGGACAAGTTGAAACTGCTCGCCGATCAGGCGCAAAGCCTGAAGGATCTCCTCGACCGGATCGATCGCGCCAAGCAGGAAGAGGCCGCCAAGCAGGCAGCGGCGGCCCAGGCCGCGGCGGCGGAAGAGGCCAAGCGCCAGGAAGCGACCCGCAAGGCGTCGCGTCGGCCGGGATCAACTGAAGATGATGCAACCGGCAAGAGCGCCGATCTAGCCAGCGCCAATCCGTCCGTGACCTCGGCCGATCTCGGCATCGATGGTCCTGCCGGCAAGGCGGCGCGTCCCTTTCCTGACAAACCGGGCGGCAGCAACGGCGTCCGGATACCGGTCCGCGGTACATTGGTTTCCGCCTTCGGCAGCGCTGCCAGCGATCTGTCACAAGCCCGCGGTATCCTGCTGGAAACCCGGCCCCAGGCCCAGGTCGTTGCCCCATTCGACGGCAGGATCGTCTTCCAGGGACCTTTCCGCTCCTACGGGCAAATATTGATCATTGAACACCGGGGCGGCTATCATACGGTCCTTGCCGGATTGGGCCGGGTCGACGCCATTGTTGGGCAATGGTTGGTGGCCGGAGAACCGGTCGGCATCATGGGAACGTCCGGCGGGGCGACGGCTGATACGGGGCAATCGGCTGCTGGCTCGGAAACCTCTAACCAGGACCACCCGAAATTATATGTTGAGCTGCGCCACAACGGTCAGCCGGTGGATCCGGCACCGTGGTTCGGCAGTCTAACTCGTGTTGATAACAGCGAAGGTCAGTAAAGCATGTTTCGATCGTCCCTCCTTATCGCAACCGCCCTGTCCGTTGGCCTGGCCTTCGGTACCTTCGCCTTGCGACCGCATTTCGTCAGCGCCGACACCAAGCCGGCCGACACCTATGAGCAGCTCAATCTGTTCGGCGACGTGTTCGAGCGCGTCCGTTCCAGCTATGTCGAGCCGGTCAGCGACGACAAGCTGATCGAATCCGCGATCAACGGCATGCTGAGCTCGCTCGATCCGCATTCCAGCTACATGAACGCCAAGGACTTCGCCGATATGCAGGTGCAGACCAAGGGCGAGTTCGGCGGCCTCGGTATCGAAGTCACCATGCAGGACGGCCTGGTCAAGGTCGTCTCCCCGATGGATGGTACCCCGGCGGCCCAGGCCGGCATCCAGGCGGGTGACCTCATCTCCGGCATCGATGGTGATCCGGTCATGGGCCTCAGCCTCAACGACGCGGTCGAGAAGATGCGCGGCGAGGTTGGTTCCAGCATCAAGCTCACCATCATCCGCGGCAACAAGGACCCGTTCGACGTCAGCATGAAGCGTGCCGTCATTGCGGTGAAATCGGTTCGCTGGGAGCTGGAAGAGGGCAATGTCGGCTATGTACGCATCTCCAGCTTCACCGAGAAGAGCGATTCCGGCCTGAAGGACGCGATCGCCAAGCTGAATGACGCGACCCAGAACAAGCTCAGCGGCCTCGTCCTCGATCTGCGCAACAACCCGGGCGGCTTGCTCGATCAGGCGATCGCCATCTCCGACGATTTCCTCGACAAGGGCGAGATCGTCTCGACGCGCGGTCGCAACCCGGATGAGGCGCAGCGGTGGAATGCCGAGCCGGGCGATCTGATGAACGGCAAGCCGATCATCGTGCTGATCAATGGCGGTTCCGCCTCGGCCTCGGAAATCGTCTCCGGTGCACTGCAGGATCATCACCGCGCCATCCTGCTCGGCACCCGCTCTTTCGGTAAGGGCTCGGTCCAGTCGGTCATCCCCATCGCCAATCACGGGGCCATCCGCCTGACCACGGCGCGCTATTACACGCCGTCGGGCCGCAGCATCCAGGCCAAGGGCATCGATCCGGATCTGCTGGTCGAACAGGCCAAGATCGAAGAGGTCGACAACGATACCAGCCGCCATGAATCGGATCTGAAGGGTGCCCTCACCAACAAGGGCGGCACCAATTCGAACGACAACAGCCAGGCACCGGCGGATCAGAATAACGGCAACGGCAATAACGGGGCCGCCAAGCCGGACAGCAATGCCAATCCGCAGAACAAGGATGCCACCTCGAAGACAGCGGCTGCCGGCAAGCCGGCGGATCAAGCCAATAAGAAGCCCTATGTCGGCTCGGAGAAGGAAGCGATCACCGATCCGGACAAGGATTACCAGCTCGGCCGTGCCCTCGACCTGCTGAAGGGCCTTGCTCTGGTACAGGCACAGAAGGCCGGCTAAAGCCGGCAACAGGAGCGGCCGGGCGGCAAAAACCGCCCCGGCCAACCACCAGTAATATTTTCTCTTTCGCCCGGATCGGCTCTAACCTGCTGATCCGGGCGAATTATTTTCTGATCCCACCGATCTATCCCCGGCGGTACGTTTCTTGCTTGTTTTCCGTAGGTTAACAGGACGCGGCAAGCAGGACGGGCCAAATTGGTCAGCATGATCAATACCAGCCATTCGGGAGACGGAGAGCGGGCTCTGCTATCTGAGACCACGCGCCGATCCGGCGGCCCCTTGCGCTTTTTCGGCATGTTCCTGCTGGCAGCCGGCTTGGCCGGGGGCGTCGTCATTGTCACCGGGACGCCGCTGCTGCAAAAGGCCGCCAATTTCCTCACGGAACTCGGCCTTGCCGCCGCCGGTCAGGCCATCGCAGCCCCGGGTGCCCTGCGGACGGCGCCAAGCCTGACCGGGCCGGTCACCCTGCGGTCGATGTCACCCAGCGAATTGATGGCGCAATATCCGCCCGCCGCCGGCCAATCCCTGGCCGAAGGCGCCTTCGACCTGCCGCTCTGGCAGCGTTTCCAGCGCCCAGCCAGCGCCACCACGGGGGCGCATTGCGCCGTCCTGGTGACAGGCCTCGGGCTCAACCGCGCTCTGACCGCCGCCGCCATCTTGTATCTGCCGCCGGACATCTCGCTCAGCTTCAGCCCCTATGCACCGGAACTCGGCGCCTGGATCGAGGCGGCACGGGCCCATGGCCATGAAGCGCTGGTCGATCTGCCGCTGGAATCCGCAGCACCGCAGGACGATCCCGGTGGCGATGCGCTAATGACCGGGTTGCGGCCGGAAGAGAATGTCGCCCGGCTCGACCGCATCCTGGAACGCGCCCCGCAGGCCTTGGGCGTCGCCACCCAGCTTGGCAGCCGTTTCCTGACAGATCGCGGCGCCCTGCCGCCGGTTCTCACGGCCTTGCATAAGCGCGGTGCCGCCATGGTCGAAGCGTCACCCGATCCGCGCCTGCTGACCGGCGAACTGGCGCCGCCCGCACATCTACCGCATCTCAAGGCCTTGCTCGCCAGCGACGAGGCGGCGGGACGCGATACCTTGCTGCGGCGCCTCGACATGCTTGCCGCTGCCGCCCATGACAAGCAGAGCCCATTATTGGTCGTACAACCCTCGCCCCTGTCCCTCGCCTTGCTCGCCAGCTGGAGCGAACAGCTCGCCAATCAAGGGCTTGCCCTGACGCCGGCCAGCAATATGCTGGCGCAATAGCTGCCTGCCCAGGATACGATCTGTCTGAGCTACGATCCATCTGAGGCGACGATCCATTTTCGGCGCGGGCGATCTGATCCA